>DASTFG010000603.1:0-10270 GCA_035708785.1 Anaerolineales bacterium | reverse complement strand
TGGAATAGCCTGATGAGACAATATCGCTTCTTCGACCTGATCATGGCCGTTTTTGTGACTGTGCTGGTTGTGAGCAATATCGCTTCCTCGGCCAAGATCGTGGATTGGGGATTCAGCCTGTTTGGTGTGCGGTTAGCATTCGACGCGGGTACCATTCTGTTCCCGATCAGTTACGTGTTTGGTGACATCCTCACCGAGGTGTATGGCTACAGGCGTTCACGGCGCGTGATCTGGGTCGGCTTTGCCTGCCTGGCTCTGAGCGCGCTCATCTTCTGGATCGTGCGCACGATGCCCGGAGAAGCCACCTGGCAGGGCTATGCGGGTGATGAGGCCTATAACGCGATTCTTGGTGGGATGAGCACGGGCGGGATCGTGCTGGCGAGCCTGGCCGGCTACTGGACCGGCGAGTTCACAAACTCATTCACCCTGGCGAAGATGAAAATCCTGACGGGTGGTCGCTGGCTCTGGACGCGTACGTTAGGAAGCACGCTGGTGGGCCAATTGGTGGACACGGTGGTGTTTGTCGTTGTAGCCTCCGCGTTTGGGGTTTTCCCGTGGAGTTTGTTCATCAGCCTGACGGTGACGAACTACCTGTTCAAATGCGCAGTGGAAGCGCTCATGACCCCGGTGACCTACGCGGTCGTGAATTCCCTCAAGCGCGCCGAGAACGAAGATTACTACGACCGGGGGACGAATTTCAATCCATTTGCAGTTTGATGCAACGTAGGCCGGATTGGTAACACCGTATGATGGTGCCTAAGCGCCATCACGCTCGGTGCAGGTGTCCGACTTACGTGGCGCTGCCAGGTCTGCGGGCGATTCTAGAATAAATGTGCTAAAATGGGCGGAATATGAATCCCCTTATCATCTCCGCAAAAACAGCAAGAAGATTTGTCCTTGGAAAACAGGGACTCTGGCCCGGACTCCGCTGGAAGGGGAAGAAAGGGACCGCGCAAGCCATCCGCGCCTGTGAAGCCGTACAGCTCGATCCACTGAATGTCATCGCCCGCAGCCAGGATATCGTCCTGCACAGCCGCGTGCTGGATTACAAGCCCGGGTATCTTTACCAGGTGGCATACAAGGATCGCGAGTTTTTCGATTATGGCGGCTGGCTGGCGATGTACCCCATGTCTGACCTGCCGTACTGGCGATTCCATATGGAGAGGCGCTTACGCGACGGATATGTAAAAAATTATGTCGCCGAGCACCAGGTTCTGCTTGATCAGGTCCGCGCCGAGCTCAGGAGTCGTGGTCCGTTGGGCAACCGCGATTTCGATGGCAGGCGCTTGGAGCGGCAGAGCTACCGCGGCCGTAAGGAAACATCCGTGGCGCTGTTCGATATGTGGCTGTCGGGTGAGCTGATGATCCATCACCGCGAGGGGTTCGAGCGCGTCTATGATTTCCGCGAAAACATCGCGCCAAAAGAGTTCGATTATGTTGCCTCCGAAGAGGAGGCAGAGGAGTTCTTCGCGCGCAAATCGGTCGCATTCATGGGCTTGAAGCGCGAGGGGACTATGAGAGCCGAGCTGCAATATCACCTGCGAAAGACATATTCGCCTGCGGAGCTGAAGGATCGGCTCGGGAGGTGGAAAGAGTCCGGAGTTTTCGAGCAGGTTCAGGTCGAGGGGGGACGCGATCTGTATCTTGTTCTGGCGGAGGATGCCCCGGTGCTGGAGTTACTCGAAAAAGGGAAACTCCCCAGAGGATGGACTCCAAAAGGGACGACAACGCTCGAAGAGGTCACCTTTATCGCGCCGCTCGACATCGTCAGCGCGCGGGGACGGGCGAAGAAGCTATTCGACTTCGATTATGTCTGGGAGGTGTATACGCCCGCCCACAAGCGTCGCTGGGGCTATTACGTGCTGCCTATTTTATACGGCGATGATCTGGTGGCGCGACTCGACCCAAAACTCGACCGCACGACGATGACGCTGGAGATCAAGGGCTTTTGGCACGAAGACGACGCGCCGGTGAAGGATCCGAAATTTGGGGACGCACTCGCAAAGGGACTGATACGATTTGCGAAGCTTTTGGGTGCAAAGAAGTTGGATATCTCAGCAATAAAGCCAGTGAAGTTGAGAAGCCGTGTGAAGGCCGTCATTGGTAATTTGTAATTGGGGGTTGGCAATGTCAATTCATAAAAGAATATGACAAAGGAAAACAGTCCTGATTATCGCGGTCCAGGTACATAGAGTAAAACTTTTCTGTCTTGGCCTTATCTAGAGCTTGGTAGAAACCACAATGAAAATTCCTTAATCATTATAAAACAAGACCTCCAAGGGCTTTATTCCTCGGAGGTCTTATACAGTCTCTGATCTCCAGTCCCCACTTACAAATCACTGCTTACCCAAACTACGCCGTTTCGAGATAACGTTCAATCTCATAATCCGTCACGTGGATACGATACTCGTCCCACTCTTCCCACTTGGCGCGGTTGAACGCTTCGTAAGCGACCGGACCGAGCGCGTCGACCAGGACCTTATCCTTGCTGAGCTCTGTCAGGGATTCCGCGAGCGATCCGGGCAGTTCGCCCACACCCAGCTTCTTGCGCTCCTTCGCGTCGAGATGGTACAGGTTGACGTTGTTGAGCGGCTTCGGAGGAGTGAGGTTGTTCTCGATGCCATCCAATGCGGCGGCGAGCATGCCCGCAAACGCCAGGTATGGATTCGACGACGGATCGGGGAAGCGCAGTTCGGCGCGCATCGACTTATCCCGTCCCTGTGTGTAACGCGGGATGCGGATCAGGGCCGAGCGGTTGATCTGTGCCCAGCCGATGTAGACCGGGGCTTCGTAGCCGGGCACCAGGCGCTTGTATGAGTTGACCGTCGGCGCGACCAGCGCGGCCAGCCCGCGGGCATGTTTGAGCTGTCCCGCGAGGAAGGAGTAGGCGGTCTGTGAGAGATGGTATTCGTCGTCCGCGTCGAAGAACAGGTTATTGCCGCTGTCGTCGAAGAGACTCTGGTGGCAGTGCATGCCGGAGCCGTTGATCCCGAAGACAGGTTTGGGCATGAAGGACGCGGTGAGCCCGTGCAGGGAGGCGATCGCCTTGACCGTGTACTTCAACGTCAGTACATTGTCCGCGGCCCTGACCGCATTTGCGAAGCGGAAGTCGATCTCGTGCTGGCCCAATGCCACCTCGTGATGTCCCACTTCCACGCCCAGGCCCATCGAGCGCAGGGCGTCCATCAGCTCGGTGCGAACGCGGACGGCCTCGTCGCCTGCCGAGAAATCGAAATAGCCTCCCACGTCATGCGGCACGGGGTGAACACCGCGGCCGTTCGGGTTCTTGAATAAGAAGAACTCCGGCTCCGGGCCGATATTGTAGGTCCAGCCGCGTTCGCCCAGCTTTGCCATCAGCCGTTTCAACACACCGCGTGGGTCTCCCTCGAAGGGACTACCATCGGGGGTGAAGATATCGCAGAAGATGCGCGCCCGGCGGCGTTCCGGCAGACTCCAGGGAAGCACGGCATAGGTATCCGGATCGAGCACCAGCCGCATGTCCGATTCCTGGATCCGGGCGAAGCCCTCCACCGACGAGCCGTCGAACCACACACGATCTTCCAGGGCGTCGTCCAGTCCACTGATGGGCATATCCACGCTTTTGACCGTGCCGAGCACATCGGTGAACTGCAGTGAGATGAACTTCACGCCATCGTCCTTTACGCTTTTGACTAATTCTTTAGCATCCATTATTGCTCTCCTTTTTGTTGACTGAGTTTTCCAACTGCTTGATGCAGATGATGGACAAATGAAAATGGGTGAGAGTTTAATCGCCGTCGTTGGGGACGGCCTGCAACGGTTCGGTCTTGACTTTGGCCTGCCGGGCGCGATTGATGAAAATCACCGACCCGATAATGATCCCCGCGGCCAGCAGGATGCGGAGTGTTAGCGACTCTTGCGCGAACCAGTTCCCCAGAAAGACTGCAACCAGCGGATTGACGTATGCATACGTTGCGACCAGTGAAACCGGCGCATTTTGCAGCAGCCAGATATACGAAACGAATCCGATCATCGAGCCGAAGGCGATGAGATAGAGCAGCGCCAGCCAGGACTGGGTGGAAACCTGCGCAAAGCTAAAGTCGCGCCACTCACCGATCAGAAGACTCACGAGGAAGATCGGGATGCTGCCTGCCAGCATCTCGCCGCCCGTCATCATCAAAGCGGAGTCCGGCAGCTCCGCGCTCCGGCTGTAGATCGAGCCGATAGACCACAGAAACGAAGCGATGACAACTGCCAGTGTGCCAACCGCATCGAACTGGAGCCCACCGGTACTTTCAGAGGGCCCGATGAGCAGGTAGATGCCCCCAAACCCGACGATCAATCCCGTAACGGCCGGCCAGGTCGGTTTGACGCCGCCCGGGCGTAATGCTTCGATGAGCACCATCCACAAGGGGACCGTTCCCACGATCAACGCGGCGATCCCCGATGCAATGCGTTGTTCGGCGAAAGAGACCAGGCCATTTCCACCGAGCAAAAGCAGTGTCCCAATGATGGCGAGTGATTTCCACTGGCGGCGCGTTGGCATGGGGTCACCGGCGAGACGCCGCCAGACCAGCAGGATGGCGCCGGAGATGAAGAAGCGCAATCCTGCCTGCAGGAAAGGAGGCATCGTCTCGACAGCGTAAAGGATGGCGAGATAGGTCGAACCCCAGACGATATAGAGTGCCAGTAACGCAGCCCAGATTTTTGAGTTCATTCCATTCCTTTTGTTATTCGTTCCTCGAGCCGGGCGCCGTGGGGAGCCCAACCAAAAGCAATCTTTAATAACTATACACTGTAAATATACACTGTAAAGTTATTGTGTCCATATCCTTTTCGCTTCATTTGTCCTTACTCGACCGGCGCAGTCGTTGCGAATTCTCTCGCCAGCAGGGCCTTCTTCCTTGGCATGCCGTACCGGTAATTGCCGAACTCGCCGATCTTGCGAATGACCCGGTGACAGGGAATCAGCACCGCGACCGGGTTCTGCCCGACGGCTGTGCCGACCGCCCGCGTCGCGCCCGGCTTGCCGATCCTCGACGCGATCCCTGCGTACGTGGTCACCGCCCCCGCGGGGACTCCCAGCAGGGCTTCCCATACCTTCAACTGGAAGTTGGTCCCGCGTAAGTGCAGGTGCAGTGGCCGGCCGCGGTCGCCCAGGTCAAAGATCGGCTCGACCAGCGGCGCGGTGGAGGCATGGTCCTCGATCATCCTGGCCTGCTTCCAATTTGCGACAAGCTGGTCGATGGCGTCGCCTTCGCTGGTCTGGACGAAGCCGAGGTGGCAGATGCCGCGCTCGGTCACGGCGATCAGGCACTTCCCGAAGGGAGAGGCGTGCAATCCGTAGCGGATCGTCACGCCCTCGCCGTGCGATTTATATTCGCCCGGAGTCACGGCCTCGGTGGTCACGAAAAGATCGTGTAGCCGTCCCAGGCTCGAGAGGCCCACCTCATGCGTGGTCTCGAGCAGGTTCTCCGAGCGGCCGAGCAGCTCCTTTGCGCCTTCCTTGGTCAGGAACTGCAGGAACCGCTTCGGACTGACCCCTGCCCAGCGAGTGAACAACCGCTGGAAGTGATACTCGCTCAACCCGATCTGGCTGGCCACCTGTTCGAGGCTCGGCTGGTCTTTATAATGATTTTCAAGGTACAGGATCGCCTGCTCGATGCGCAGGTAATCTTCGGAAAGTTGTTTGTAATCGGTTCGAATGTCCATAGTTTCTCCTTTTGATTTAATTCTATGAACATCCTTCACTTCTGCCGACCCGATTCTTGCTGAATTGCCGCTCGAGGCGCCGTCCTTTCGACTGCGCTCAAGACAGGCCTCGGCGCCGGGAGTAGCACCTCGAGCAATTCGATGTTAAACAAAAAAGGCATGCCGGACATGCCTTAAAGAATAGCGACGCTATTAAATAAAACAGCCCTTCCATATGTTCAAAAACAGGCAACCAGAAATACCTGTATCACTGCACCTGCCTTGTCCCAGCCGTTACCGTCTGGTTTTCGGCGCGAGCACCAGAGTTTTTCACCCGCGTGTCGGGCGTCCGGTCACTCCTTGCGCTTGTTTCGGAAGGGAGAAAGGAGTCTGTGACAAACTCCAGAGGCATCCGCTGATCGATCCGATTTTTTCCACTCACACTCCCTCTCCCCTTCGCGCTGAGCGGAGCGCCAGCGAAGTCGAAGCGGGGAGAGGGCTGGGGTGAGGGATTAGCGCCCCGTTCGCACGGGGGAACCTCCACCTCGTGACCCCGCCGCAGGCGGGGCCCAGCCGCTTAATCTCCGTTATTCAATTGTTAAGCCTTGCTACAATGGCGGCGATTGTACACGCGCCCCTGTGCTTCGTCAAGTGCCAAAGGGTCATTGTCTTTTGGTTTATTTTTGGTTAAGATACATCATCTTATCCATTGAGGTCCCTATGCAAACGAAGCACTCCATTCAAGATTATCTCGATATCGTAAACCTGGGCATTGTAAAAACGTTCAATCCTGAAAAACCTAAAAAAGTGATCATTGTTGGGGCAGGGTTGGCCGGTCTTTCCGCTGCCTATGAGTTGCTCCGGGCCGGGCACGAACCGCTGATCCTCGAGGCCCAGCAACGCGTCGGCGGCAGGATCTACACCATGCGCGAACCGTTTGCCCGGGGGCTTTATGGCGAAGCCGGCGCCATGCGGATTCCCCGTTCCCATGAGCTGACGATGGCATATGTCAAGAAGTTTGGGCTGCCCACCTCGGACTTCGTGATGGGAAATCCGCAGGCATATGTTTGTATCGGCGGGATCAAGCGGCGGCTGGCAGAGGTGCAGGCAGACCCCGAGCTGATGGGGTTCGAAGTCTCAGACGTAGAAAAAGGAAAAATCTCCGGTCTTTACTGGGAGCAGACGATCCGGCCCCTCGTCGAAGAAATAGAGAAGCAAGGCGAAGCTGGCTGGGAACAGATCTACGCCGAGTATGACCAGTATTCCGTGCGTGAATTCCTCGAGCTCAAGGGCTGGTCGGAGGGCATGATCGAGATGTTCGGCCTGCTCAACAACCAGGAAGCCATGATGAACTCGTCCTTCCTCGAACTGTTCCGTGAGGATGGCGGCAATTACTATACAGATATGTGCCAGATTGTCGGCGGTGCGGACCAGCTTCCGTGTGCCTTTCTCCCGGAGCTCGGATCCCGCATCCGTTACGGCGCGAAGATAGTCGCGATCGATCAGACTCCCGAGGAGGTGGTCGTCCACTACCAGACGCGCGTCGGCCGTTTCTCGGCGCGCGGCGACTATGCGATCATCACCGTTCCATTCCCGGTGCTGCGCCACGTCGAAGTGCTCAAGCCGTTCTCGCGTCCCAAGCAGCGCGCCATCCGGCAGCTGCACTACGATGCCTCTGCCAAGATCTTTTTCCAGACGCGCCGCCGCTTCTGGGAGGAAGATGAAGGCATTTATGGCGGCGGCACCGTGACCGACCTGGCCATCCGGAATCTCTATTACACGGATTATGGCAAGGAAACCGGACGAGGGATTTTACTGGCCAGCTATACCTGGTCGGAAGATGCCCAGCGCTGGGGATCGCTGCTGCCGCATGAACGTATCGAACAGGCCATCGAGAATGTCGCCATGATCCACCCGCAGGTCCGGGAGGAATTCGAGACTGGCGCATCGCATATGTGGCACGACGACCCGTATGCCGGCGGCGCGTTCGCGCTCTTCGACCCGGGCCAGCAGACCCTGCTGCACGATGAGATTGTCAAGCCCGAAGGCCGCATCCATTTTGCAGGCGAACACGCCTCCCTCTATCATGCCTGGATTCAGGGCGCGTTCGAATCTGGCTTGCGCGCGGCGATTGGCATACATCAATCTCCCTGAGAAATGAAAAGCCCTGCGGCGAAAAGCCCAGGGCTTCAAAATTTCTTTCCCCGCAAATGCCGTGTGCTGCAAAGTTTTGAACCTGCTTTCGCAGGTGGGTCCCGACCCAGAAACGCCGCCTTGGCTCAGGCCTATCGCGTTATTTCTTTAGGAGTTAGAGACCCTAAAAGTAAGTGTTGGCTCAAAACGGATGCTGCAACATCACGAGCACAGCAGGGACACGATTCTTATACCATAAAGGTTAGTGCAATGGTAGGTATAAATTAATAACTCAAGTACCGATCTACATTAGAATCTTCTCAAAGAGATTTCCGGGAATCTCCCCGATTGCTTTCCATGATCTTTTATGCTAATCTTATGCCACGCGAGGAGAGATCTATGGCAACTGTTCCAGGCATCGATGTTTCCTATTGGAACGCAGGCATCCATTGGCCCAAGGTCCGGGCAGCGGGGCAACGCTTCGTTTTTGTAAAGGCGACGGAGGGGAACTCCTATTCCGACCCGACCTTCGACGATAACTGGCTTGGCGCGAAATCGGTGGGACTCCTGCGAGGGGCCTATCACTTTTTCCGTGCGAATGTCGATCCGCAGAAGCAGGCTGCGCGTTTTATCGATTATGTTAAGTCCATGAATGACAATGGCGAGCTGCCTCCGGTGCTGGATCTGGAGACTCACGATAATCAGACCAAGGAGAGGATCATCGCCCGCGCCAAGACCTGGCTTGATCTCGTCGAGGCGGCATTTGGCAAGAAGCCGATCATTTATTCCGGCCAGTATTTCCTGCAGGATTACTTCTCCGAGCCGGGCGGCGGACCGCCGGTCTGGGCCAAGGACTATCCTCTCTGGCTCGCGCAATATCCCAACCAGTATATCCCGGGGATGCAGCCCACCCTGCCGCGCGGCTGGTTCAAATGGACATTCTGGCAGTATAGCGAGAAAGGGCAGGTCAATGGCATCAATGCCAAAGTGGATCTTAATCTATTCAATGGTTCGCTGCAGGAGCTGTACCGATTGGCGGAGGCGGATGTTATCACGGAGCCGCCCACGCAGCTCAGAAAGCATACGGTTGCAGCGGGCGACACTTTTGAATCGATCGCCAATAAGTATGGCTTGACCGTGCGGGAACTCGTCAGTAGCAACCCGCAATTGCTCAAGACGGGCGAGCAATTGACCATTCCGGCCGCGGTGGCGATCCCGGCGGAAGGAGGGGACGGTTCTGGTGGAATTGTCCCGATCCCCGCGCCGCTCAGGACTCATACAGTCAGGACCGGCGAGAATTTGACGCTCATTGCGATCCGGTATGGAACAACCGTCGCGGCGATTGCGGCTGCGAATAACATCACGAATATCAACAACATCAGCGTGGGACAGGTGCTCATCGTTCCTTAGCAGAAAGTTTAAAGTCCACTGAAATGAAAGTGAGTTTCCAATCGAAATTCGTAATATCTTCACAAGCCTTTGAACCTGCCTACCTGCGCTTGTACCGCACAGGTGAGTTGCAGGAGCGGGCGCGCCAGGCAGTTGAAGGTCTCGCGTCCTGTTATGTCTGTCCGCGCAACTGCGGCGTGGACAGACTCGCGAACAAAACGGCGGCTTGTAAAACAGGTCGTTACGCGCGCGTCGGCAGTTATTTCGCGCACTTCGGCGAGGAGGACTGCCTGCGCGGCTGGAATGGGAGCGGCACAATCTTCTTCTCGTGGTGCAACCTGCGTTGCCAGTTCTGCCAGAACTTCGATATCAGCCACGCTGGTCAGGGCCAGGAGGCTCGGCCTGAACGTCTGGCCGAGATGATGATGGAACTTCAAGAGCTTGGCTGTCACAACATCAACTTCGTTACCCCTGAGCACGTCGTGCCGCAGATCCTGGAAGCGCTACCGTTCGCGATAGAGCGTGGCTTGCGGCTGCCGATTGTTTACAATACCTCGTCCTACGACTCCATGGAGAGTTTGCGCCAGATGGACGGCATTGTGGACATCTATATGCCCGATTTCAAAGTCTGGGATTCACGCACGGCGCTCAAGTACCTTTTGGCCAGGGATTACCCCGAAGTGGCGCGCCGTGTGATCAAGGAGATGCACCGGCAGGTGGGCGAATTGAAGGTCGATGAGCAGGGGCTTGCCAAGCGCGGCGTCCTGGTGCGTCATCTCGTCATGCCAGGCGGAATCGGCGGGACGCGCGAGATCATGGAATTTCTGGCACGCGAGGTTTCGCCGTATACCTATGTCAACATCATGGCGCAGTATTATCCCGCCGGCAAAGTGTCAACTGAGAAATACCCTGAGATTAATCGCGGGATCACGCTTCAGGAATACGCTGACGCGCTCGCGGCCGCGCGGGAGGCCGGGCTGTACCGTTTCGACGAACGCCGCCCAATCTGGATGCCCGTGTGACTTGAAACAATCGTTCCGAAGCTCTGGCCGCCTAGGTTGAAGGGCAAAAAGCCTTT
>DASTFG010000602.1:0-4108 GCA_035708785.1 Anaerolineales bacterium | reverse complement strand
ACAAGTACACCAAAAATCAGCAAACCAGTAGACATCTTATACCTCGATATCCGCAATCTTCATCATGACAAAGTAGCCCGCCACGATCATACCGATAATCGTGGCAACCGCAATAATGCCACATAATGGTTGGGGAAGGATTGCTGTTTCTGTAAAGAAAGTACTGATATATTCCGGGCTCACAAACCAAAGAGCGATTGCCAGGAAAACCGGTATCAGTGACAACACCGTGCCAGATGTTCGAACCTGTGCGGTCATCACACGAATCTCACCTTTAATCCTTACGCGTTCCCGGATCGTAAACGAGATGGTATCCAGAATTTCAGAAAGATTACCGCCTACTTCGCGTTGCACATTGATCGCCGTAATCACGAAATCCAGGTCTTCGCTGGGGATCCGGCGCAACAAATTCTCAAGCGCTCGTTCCATGGGGATGCCGATCTGCATTTCCTGTACCACACGATGAAATTCATCCGAAATGGGATTCGGCAGCTCGCGACTGACCGCCTCCAGCGCCTGCATGGTGGAATAGCCTGCGCGAAGTCCATTCACCATCAGATTCAACATATCGGATAATTGATCGTTGAACTTACTCAGGCGGACCGACTGCTGGCGCTTCACATAGAAGCGTGGGATAAACATGCCAAGGATCACGCCGATCACCACAGAGGCGGGATGGGGCTGGATCAACCAGGCAAGAAACCCGACCGCGACTGCCGAAATAAAGATCAGCGCGTAATATTCCGCAACCTTGAATTTTAGATCGGCCCGAGCCAGTTCACGTGCAACGCGGTCCCCCATCGATGAACGTGCCACTCTGCGGTTTAACCAATCTGTGAAAACCGACCGTCCTGAGGGTTCCTCACGTTCCGGCCGGTCCTCCTCGAGATATCGACCAAGCCGTTCCTCGACCAGGGAACGTTCACTGGTGATCGCAACGACAGCGCCGATGATCAAAAGGATCAGGAGAAGGAACCCCCCACCAAGCAAAATTATCGGGGTCATAGCAAGCTACCTATCTGGAACTTAATAACGTCGCCTTTCGCCGATACCAAAGATCGATGGGGGCAGATTGATACCAGTGGCTTCTATTTTATCCATGAACTTGGGCCGCAACCCGGTCGGGCGCAGGCGGCCCATAACTTGGCCATTTTCAACACCGGTCTGCTCGAAAACGAAGATATCGGTCATGGTGATGACTTCGCCTTCCATGCCGCTCACTTCACTAATGCTGACGATTTTACGCGTGCCATCCCGCATGCGTTCCTGATGACAGATCAAGTCAATCGCCGAGGAAATCTGTTCCCGGATTGCCTTTGCCGGCAGTTCCATGCCAGCCATGAGGGTCATGGTTTCGAGACGCGAGAGCGAATCGCGCGGTCCATTCGAGTGGAGCGTCGTCATCGACCCATCATGGCCGGTGTTCATCGCCTGTAACATATCCAGGGCGGCCTCATCACGAATTTCCCCGACGATGATCCGATCCGGTCGCATACGAAGGGAGTTAATGACCAATTGTCGAATTGTAATTTCGCCTCGGCCCTCGATGTTTGGCGGCCGCGACTCAAGGGTAACGACGTGCTCCTGTCGCAGCTGCAGTTCGGCAGCATTTTCAATGGTGACGATACGCTCATCGCCCGGGATAAAGCTGGAGAGGATGTTCAGGAAGGTTGTCTTGCCCGAACCGGTACCACCCGAAATGACAATATTCAGCCGAGACTCCACACACGCCTTAAGGAATTGAATCCCTTCCGGGGTAATGGAACCGAACTGGATCAGCTGTTCGATGGTGATCGGATTGCGCGAAAACTTACGGATGGTCAGCACGGGCCCCACCAAAGAGATCGGCGGGATGACAGCGTTTACGCGCGAGCCGTCCGGTAAGCGGGCGTCCACGTACGGACTGGATTCATCGATACGGCGACCGAGCGGGGCGACAATCCGATCGATGATGCGCATGACATGATCGTGATTCTCAAATGTCACCGGTACGCGGTGCACTTTTCCCTTACGCTCGATATAAATATTCTTCGCGCCATTGACCATGATTTCCGTGATCGTCTCATCTTCAAGGAGAGGCTGCAACGGACCAAACCCGAGGATCTCCGCGGCAATCTGTTCGAACAAACGAGCGCGTTCGGGACGAGAGAGGACAATATTCTCCTCCGCAAGGATTTGCTCGAACAGGTCCTGGATCGTTCGGCGCACGTCCTCCGTCCGGGTGATATCCATCGCAGGATCGAGTTCTGAAAGTAATTTGTTCTGCACCCGCGTTTTCAGGTCAAAATAGGAGCCGGCCTGAGGCGAGGTAATTGGCGCATTGACCCGGCGCGCCTGTAATGACGACAGGCGGGAGCCTTCCCCTCCCTGATTGTCCGATGAGGATTGGCCGGAGGAATTACCGCCCTGCCCCTGTTCGATTCGCTTTAATAGAGACATTTCTCTATCTCCTTCTACAGACTTCTAAAGACTATCGTCTGCCAACTCGGTTAGGTTCAACACCGGACTCGAGTACAGCCACCCGAGCCCGAACATTTTCAGCTAAAGAAAAGATTCCGCGCGTCGCAGGCTGGTTCTTGCTGTCGAGCACAAAAGGCACACCGCGATTGACCGCTTTTGTCACCGTCTGTTCATCCAGCGGAATCACTGAAGTAACATCCTGCCTCAAATTCTCGGTCACGCGCTCAGGCGTAATATTGATCCGCTTGTCAAACCGGTTCATCACGAACAGGATACGCTCACGGTCAATCCCCATCGTCTGCAGGAGGTCGAGAAAAAGTCGGCAGTTCTTGATAGCGGGAATATCCTGGGTTGTGACCAGTACGATCAAATCACTTACGTCCACAGCAGATAAAGTGATGTCATTCAGGTAGGCAGATGTATCGACGACCACATACGCATACAACTGACGAAGATACTCCAGCACCTTGGAGAACTGGCCGCTGGAAACTTTTTCAGCATACTCAGGGCGGCTGGGCGCAGCCAAGATATGAAGACCGGACGCGGGGTGCTTCACCATCACCTCTTCCACGATCTCCGGATCCAGCTCCTCCGCGCGCGGGGCAAGATCAACAATCGTATTTTTGCCCTGCTCGTTTACAAAGACCGCAACATCTCCAAATTGCAGATTCCCATCCACCAATGCGACCGGTGTATCCTCATTATGCAAAGTGAGGGCAAGGTTTACAGCCAGTGTAGTACAGCCAGCCCCACCCTTCGGGCTGTAAACCACCACGATCTTGCCCTTTGGTCCTGCAAAACTTGCGACGGGACCGATATTCCCAAGAGTCGGAATGGCTTGAACCTGCACGCTCTTTGAACGCTCGCTCTGAGCCATCTGGCCCGCCCGGCGAATGGCTGAAATTAGCTCATCCCCCATTGGCGGCTTGGTGAGGAAATCACGCGCGCCCGCCAACATTGCCCGCCGCATGTAATTCTGATCGCCCTGCACAGAGAGAATCACAACCTGCACGACAGGCTGTTTGGAGCGAATGGCCTCCGTCGCGGTGATCCCGTCCATGTCAGGCATGTTGATATCCATCAGGACCACGTCCGGATTCAGATCTTGGGAGAGTTGAATGGCCTCTTTTCCGGTACGTGCTACGCCGACAACATCAACATCAGATTCGAACTGAAGCAGCTTCCTGACATTTTCCCTTGTTTCAGAAACATCGTCAACAATTAAAACGCGGATTTTATCACCCGGAGGCATAATCTATATTTACCTCAACTCAAGCTTCTATTGTGCCGGCTGAACTGTAACCAAATCATTCGGCAAAGTAGGCGGTAGCAATTGATCAACTCTCGGCTGCGTCGCATAAGGCAGCTTCGAAGGGAGGGAGATATTATATTGCGTTAGCAGGCTTGTGAGCGTCGCCGATTCCGCTGCAAATCGTGAAGTATCGTTCGGATTACGCAGAGTCATGGTCAGGATGGTACCGCTATGGACAAAGTAGTTCAGCGAAATCGAATCCTGAGGGTTAACCATCAACGTCACGATATCCGGGGCAGCTTGCTGCTGGGCCTGTGCAGGCGAGGGGGTAACATTGGGGTCAGTAGAAGGAGCCTGCAGCGCGAAATTGCCCAGCTTCATAACAACCACATCCTG
>DASTFG010000601.1:0-2608 GCA_035708785.1 Anaerolineales bacterium | reverse complement strand
GCGAAGGGCTTAGGGCATGGCTTGAACTGGGCGTCAGCCTCGGCGAAATAGAACGGACAGGAGATGAGTATCAAATAAAAGGCAAGATTTCCAGGGCATTGCTCGATTCCCATAATGATACATACAAAGCCTTATTGCAGGAAATTGTTGATTACCATTATGTCTATGTGGTGGATACACCTACCATGCTCAGAAAACATGAATGGTTTCCATTTGATGAGACGCCAGGAGAATTGGTTGCGCGGTCTTCCCGGATCAGTGAGCCTTTTATCTTTGAAGCAGTGGACTCTGTTATTCCCCCTCAGGGAGACTTTCATTTATTGGAAGTTGGGTGTGGTTCAGGAATTTACATTCAACGAGCTTGTACGCGAAATCCAGAGCTCCGCGCGGTTGGACTCGAACTTCAAGAAAAAGTGGCGAACGCGGCTCGACAGAATATGGAAGCATGGGGATTAGAGAATCGTGCGACCATTGAACATACTGATGTGAGAAATTATTCAAGCAGTCAGAAATTTGATTTAGTAACACTCCACCAAAATATTTATTATTTCCCTGTTCCAGAAAGGGAAAATTTATTCCGGCACCTAAAAGAATATTTGAAGCCTGGTGGTCAAGTGTTGTTAACCTCAGCCTGCCAGGGCGGTGGCCCCAGTATTCAAGCGCTAAACATTTGGGTATCGACTACAGAAGGATACAGTCCTTTGCCGGACCCCGATCAATTGTGCCAACAACTCAAGGCTGCCGGATTTGTAGACGTAAAAACGAAGCGTCTTGTGCCGTTTGAAAGTTTTTGGGCGTTTCGTGCTACCAAAGCGCCATGATCCAATGAAAGGAAAGGATAACATGTCTGAACAGACGTTTCTCAGCGCTCCGCGCATCGCGGGCAGTCTGCTTGTGCTGGCGATCGTCCCATTGGGTGTGGGCATCACACTCTTCATCAGCCGGGTCGGACTTCAGGGTAGTGCGCCGCGCACACCAGAACTCTTCATCCTGGAGCGAGGCTCGATTCTCACAGCTGTCATCCTGACCGCGCTGGGACTTCTGGTACTAGAAACGATCTTTCAGGGTTCGGCTGAAAGAACGGCGGCGCATATCGGCGCCATGGCCTACTTTTTTGGCGCCGTCCTGCTGGTAGTCGCTGAGGCCATGAGCATGGCGCAGAATGAGATGTCCACCTACCCGCTGATCGTCGTCTACGAAGTGTTGGTTTTCCTGGGCCAAGCCGCTGTCGGAGGTGCGTTGCTCTTATCGAATTTGCTGCCAGCCTGGATCGGCTGGACAAGCATCATCTGGAACCTGGGGTGGTTGATTATCCTTCCAATCACTACGCCCAACGACATGTATTTCCCTGTGTTGCATCATGTGATGCCTCTGCTCATTGGCATCACATTGCTGTTGAGAGCCTCTGCCATGGCAGGGAACTAGAACACGCAGCGAAGGAGGTGATGGTATGAACTGAAGTAAAGGATCTGTATTGAGCGTTTCAACTGAACCGCGGGTGAGATTCCTGTCGAATCCCATCTGCAAATTAAGGAGTAAATACGATGTCAAAAGAAAACAAAACGATTAGTAGACGGTTCTATGAGGAAGTCTTTAGCCGGGGCAACTTGGCGGTGGCCGATGAACTACTGGCGGCCAACTGCGTTGACCACAATCCACCCGGCCCGGGATTCCCGCCCGGTCGAGAGGGGGTCAAGCAGGTCATCATGATGTTTCGCTCAGCCTTCCCCGATCTGCAATTCACAGTCGAAGACCAAATCGCCGAAGGAGAGAAAGTGGTTAGCCGGTTGATCGTTCGCGGCACGCACCAGGGCGAGCTGATGGGTATACCCGCAACCGGCAAGAAGGTAACGATCGGTCTTGTGGACATCTTGCGTATGCAGGACGGCAAGATCGTGGAGCGCTGGGGCCAGGCCGACCTGCTGGGTATGATGCAGCAACTTGGCGTTGCAGAAACGGTCGGACAGGCCCGATAGCATAGTTTGTGCTGGCCGGGCCGCGAATTCGCCGGAGTCCGGCGACTGTGAGCGCTGGACTCCGGCGATATCAATGCGAAGGATTTCGACTTTCATCATGGCGTATATCATGCCATGCCGCTCGAGACAATGTGTTCCTTGTTATGAAGCAGGTAGTTTGCGCGGTCTGGTGGCTTCTTGTGAAAATGGAGAACGAGATGAGTGAAAACCCCTTGGTTGAATCTACGCAAGTAGTTGTGCCGCGGAAATGGGGACGCGGCATCCTTGCGGGAATGGTGGGCATGCTTGCCAGCGCTGCCGTCAGCGGACCCCTGCTCTTCGCCGTTGGTCCGTTCACGATATTCAATGAGACCCTTCAAAGCCCAAAAGTGAGCGCCGTCTGGGGCGAGTTGGAACCGCTGCCTCATATGATCTCCAACCCCATCGCCTTTGCCCTCGTGCTGGCCGTATTGGGTGCTGTACATGGACTGGTCTTTGTGCTCATTCTCAGAGGCCTGCCCAGTGCCGGGTTGAAGCGCGGCCTATTCTATAGTTTAGTCATCTGGCTGCTTTCACATCTTTTCTTCGAGCTTCAAGCTCCGTACGCCATGCTCGGTGAGCCGTTATCACTCGTGGGCGTCGAGTTATCCATC
>DASTFG010000600.1:0-4155 GCA_035708785.1 Anaerolineales bacterium | reverse complement strand
GGGTCGACTTCATTATGATAAATAAGAAACTCTGCCTGCTGGTTGTTCTTGATGGTCTCGAACGGAACTTCCGGTACGACGATCACCAGGTCAGTTTGGTTAAGGGCAAGTTTTGCCAGCGCCTGCTCTTTATCACTCACGATAACATAATCAAAAAGAGGCGAACTAAAGGATTGGTTAAATGTATTCATCTCTTTCTGAAAAGTATTAGCGTCTGTGGCTACAAAAATCGTTCTCAAAGTACGGCTTTGGTCAGGATATCCCAATCCGAATAGAAACATAATTAAAAACGGTCCCAATACGAGCGTCAAAATGAGCCTGGGCTGGCGAAAAATTTCTGTCATTTCCTTGCCCAGGAATGAAGAAATTCGCATCAGAGATTTGAAGATTCTAATCATTCGCAATCTCCGTTTCGATCTCCGTTTCGATTATTCTGATAAACACATCATCAAAAGGAGGAGATTTTTGCTCCATCATTTCTACACTCAACTTTTGCGCCCGGCACCATTCCAGCAGTAATTGAATTGCTGTGCTTGCTTCATTAACGACAACTTCAACCTCCTGGTCACTGACAATTTTTACTTTGCCGCGAACGAAGGGCAAGCTTTCCATTTGATGCCTGTGTTCCAACCTTATCGCTTCATTGGTTCTGATCCCAATCACATCCCCCCCATATGCTTTCCTGCGCAGCCCATCCGGGGTCTCGATCATCAATAGCCTGCCTCCGTACATAACCCCAACCAGGTCACAATATGCAGCCTCACCCACATATTGTGTGGTGATAAACAGAGTATGGCCCTCTGACTGCAGTTCCTTAAAATAATCCCAAAACTTCCGACGCAGGATCGGATCAATCCCAGTGGTAGGCTCGTCCAGAAAAAGTAATTCCGGGTTGTGCACCAATGCGGCGGCCAGGCTGAGGCGTCTCTTCATCCCTCCCGAGAGATCCCTTGCCAATTTGTTTTTGTCTCCTGCCAGCTCCACAAAATCGAGCAATTTATTTAAACGCCCCGATCGAAAAGGGCCTACGCCATAAAAGGAAGCCGCAAAATTCAAGTTTTCCCAGACAGTTAGGTCCGGATATAAGACAAATTGTTGGATCAGATAACCTATTTTTTCGCGGTCCGAATCCGAAAAATCGGCCGGATTTTTGCCCAGTACACTCAATGTACCGGACGTTGGCTTATAAAACCCTGTTAATAAGCGGACGGTCGTGGTTTTTCCACAACCACTTGGACCAACGAAACCAAAAATGGTGCCGCGCGGCACCTGCATGTTCAGAGATCGTACGGCAATATCTTCACCAAACGTTTTGGTTAAGTCCTGCGTTTCAACGACATTCTCTGCCAACATATTATTTTTCATATTTGTAAAAACCTGGTCGCCAGCGCATTTGGTTTTTGTTTACCTCTTCTGTTTTCAAACCTCAAACCACCAGGCGATTGAAGAAGGAGCGGTAGCGCTGCAAGGCCCTGCGGAGATCTTCAGTAGAAACATCATTGTCCTGATTCCACTGGCTCTCCAGCGAGCTATGTTCGTTGGCAAACATCTGCGTGATTCTTTCGATCACCTCAGATACCAATGCATCCGCTTGCTGGACAGCAGAGCGCGGTTCGTCCACAAACTTGCCCTGGATCTCATTCCAGCGTGTGCGCAAATGCTCTGATTCTTCACTGTCAAGTAGGGCCGTCGATGATCCGGCATTCGTGCTGATCGTAGCTTCGTGGCTAATCGATTCGCCCACTGGGGCCTCGTGAACAATCGCCTGATCCATCGGGCCATCGGCCGCAACGGTCCCGCCCATCGGTGTGTCGTGGATAAGAGTCGCCAACACTGGGCCGCTCGTGTCATTATTGGTTTCCTCAACGATATCTGATGTATTAAAATGTTTATTCATCTCTGTTTCTCCTATATCCTACACGGGGACTGCCTCTGTTTCGAGGAGTTCTTCGAACAGGGATCGGTAATAAATCACTGCCTGCCTTAATTCTTCTGTATCTGCCTGATGCTGCTCATTTTTGAGCGCGATCACCCGCGCGGCGCGGTAATTGCTCACCAAAGCAGGATAATTGACCGAGACATCGGCTGCCCGCTGCTCAAAATCAGATACTGGATAGGCACGCGTCTGCATGACTTCCATGATTAGGCGGTCGGCATCTACGAACGCCTGTCCCGGTTCGTCGACAAATTTGGATTGGACAGCAGTCCATCCAGCTACATAACGTTCGCGCTCCTCAACAGAAAGTGGCTGAATATCCAAAGCTTTAACATGCTTCTGCCGTTCCTCCAGCTCTGTTTGTGCTTTCTTCTCGTCACCCAGGGTCTGCACGGTGTGATCATACTCAGTTCCGAAGTGATCATGGAGCCGCTCTGAACGTTTACGGCGGGCAACAATCGGCCCTAGTATGGCGCCGATGACCACCAATCCCAGAACAACAGCGATGACAATAATATATGTAGTATTCACAAAAAGACTCATCTTGTTTAGTTTGCAATGGATTTCAGTTTTTTTATTTCCTTACTTTTCTCATCCTCGGGTATTCACTGACTGGCCACATCCAATTCTGGGGAGCAGTTGCCTCCAACAGTTGGGGGAGATTTGGAATTGGGTCACGACCTGGTTACGCAGCACAGGTTTCATTCCGCCTACGATACCGCGGCTGGGAGGGTGAAGAAAAAGAGACTCCCCTGGCCGACTTTACTCTCGACGCCCACCTCACCACCCAGTTTCTCAACGATGTTGTACACAATTGGCAGACCCAACCCTTCTCCTGAAGGACTGAGGCGGACGATCTGGTTGCCTGTTGTAAACAGGCCCATACAGATTTCATGCGGAATACCCGGGCCGTTGTCCCGCGTCCAGAAGCGGAGCATACCGTCTGATCTGGCTGAGACACCCAGTTCCACACACGGTGGCCGCCCTCCATACTTGAGGGCATTGCTAAGAAAGTTGGCCCAAACCTCTTCGATCCAGGGTCCGTAACCGACAGCATCCGGCCAGACCGGCGGGAGAATGACCTGAGCCTGCTGTTCCCTGATCATATAGCTCAAGCGTGCCTGGACGTTCGCCACCACCTCGGCCATATGCACAGCCCTCCGCGGCGCTTCCGCCTTGCTCACCTCGGCAAAGAGCAATAAGTTCTTAATAATACTTCTCATTTCGTAGGCGGTGGACTTGACCTGCCGCAGGCATTCTCTTAATTCCTCACTGGTGAGATCGTCGCCATCTTTGATCAGATCTGTATTCATGATCAGGACAGTCAGTGGCTCCTTAAGGTCGTGGGCAACCATGTGGGCATATTCGTCCAGCTCCTTGTTTCGCACTTCCAGGCCATCGAAAACATCCCGTATCAGGCACTCAAGAGTCTCGGGGGTTTCAGCTACCTCTGACAGGGTTACACCAGGCTTTCTGGATAGAAATTGCAGAAACGCGACGCGTTGTTCGTAGGAGATCATTGTGGCGGTCCTTTGTAAAAGTCAGATGCTACTTGCAGATTTCGCTGCATTAATAATAAAGCGAATCCTCCCCGGCTACATCCATCGGTCGGGGAGGATTTTTCTCCGCCACTTGGGGGAGGCAGGAGGAGCATGGTTAATACTACGTCTCTCGCATTGTTGCAATGCAGGCAATAGGCTGGGACTCGCTATCGTCAAAGCCATCGTTGAGGCGCATTCAGGTAATGTGGAGACACAAAGCGCATGGAGGGGATGGGGAAAGTTTAGGATTGATCTGCCGTTTGTGTAACAAAATCGGTGTGTTAATGAAATACCTTATGCAGTGCGCATAAACGCGAGCCGGGCCGCAACTTTGAACGTGCGCAGCACGACAACGAGAGATTGTAGCGGCTCTTGCTGTGACGGCTCTTCGGCCACCACCATTTTCGCGCCTTATTTATATGGTAGTATGCCAGACACTTGGCCTGGCACAACCGCCAATCGGCCCATACATCTTCAATTACCGCCAGTGAGGTACGCGCAATGGCTAACGAGCCGACCACACCGCTCACCTATTAGGCCCAGCATGGGTTTATAACCGAGCCGGCATCAGGCGTGCACCTGCTTATAAACCTTCCGCAGGCCATCCCTCTCATCTGCGAAGTTGTGCAGGGACTCATTATCCACTATCGCACTGGAGCACTGTATAAAGTCAAACTC
>DASTFG010000599.1:0-6535 GCA_035708785.1 Anaerolineales bacterium | reverse complement strand
AGTGGGGGAACCAAATCACGGAGCGGGGGGATCAAACTACGGAGTGGGGGGATTAAACTACGGAGCGGGGAGGTCAAATTACAGAGCAGCGGGATCGACAAATCATTTGCATACACGCACCACCCGGCTCAGGCCGGGGGTTGAAAAGGCCTGTCCGCCTCCGTGAGCCTCATTTTAAGCTCGTTCCCCATGGAAAGCACAATATCGGGATGGGAATTGGCCAGATCCACCAGCTCCTCGGGGTCGTTCTCGAGATCATATAGCTCATAGACGTCATCATAGCCGGGGTAGCCGGTGTACCAGAGCAGCTTGTAATTCGCCTGGATCATAGCAATCGTCGCCTGGGTAATGGGACGGAGCGAGGGGTTTTTCTTGGCCTCGATCGCGAAGACCGGCTGCCCCGTCGGTTCCTCCCCACCGAGGCCGGGCAGGAGCGTCCCCTCCAGCCAGTCGGGCGCGGAGGCTCCTGTGATTTTGAGCAGGGTTGGCAGAAGGTCGACGCAGCTCGTTGGGGAATGGATGTCCCGGCGGCCGGACTGCCCGGGCACGGAAATGAGCAGGGGAACGTGAATCAGCGCTTCAGATAAGAGCGGCGTGACATGCCCATGGACGCCGCGCTCGAAAAGCTGCCCGTGGTCTGAGGTGACGATCAGGTAGCTGTTATCCAAAATCCCTGCATCCTGCAAATGATCGTAGAGCCGGCCGAATTCCGCGTCCACATTGGCCACATACTCATCGTACTCGAGCCGGGCCCGGTCCAGCTCATCTTGCGGTGTATCCGAGGAGAGGGGATGGCGCTCCTTGGGGGCCGGGTTCCAACCGTCGTCGAACATCCCGATGAACCGGCGATGCGGAAAGTACGGCTCGTGCGGCGACCAGAAATGATAGTATCCGAGGAAGGGACTCTGCAGCGCGGCGATCTCCCGCGCGACGCCGTCGATGACCTGCTCGAGCAGAAAGTAAAGTTTATATTTTATGAAGTTGGGAATGCCGCGCGGGTACTGTTTCCGCAGATCCTTATATCCAAACTCGTTTGCCAGAAACGTCCTGAGCTTGTCGACAAATGAAAGGTACAGCGAGCCCGGTATGCCGTAGTCCTGTTCGAGAAATTCTTCATACGAACGAAACGCGATCAGGGGATCTCTTTCCCAAAGCCCGTCATTGTAATGGATAAACTCGTCCAGGCTGTAAGCAGTCGACTTGACGTGCACATCGATATCCTTGGCGAACTGATACAGAAAAAGGTCTGCCCAGATATTTTGCGCAAATGCGGCTTTCTGGTAGGACCCGTCCATCAATCGGAATAGATTCTGGTCTGTGAGATTTCTCAAGATGACACCGGCCTGCTGGAAGGCCCGATGGGTCCACGGGTAGGTACCGGTGAGCAGCGATGCCGTGCCAGGAGAGGTAAAGTTTCCCGCCGCATAGTGCCGGTGATAGACAGTCGCTCTTTCCGCAAACCGCACCAGATGGGGGCTGGTCTCCCGTGGGTAGCCGTACAGCGAGAGGTGCCGGGCGGAGAGCGTATCGAAAACCAGGATGATCACATTTGGGCTCTCCTCATCCCCCTGGCTCGATCTCTGCAGGCCCGGTTGGATCGCTGCTCCGAATAATCCCGCGGCGTATAGGGAGGCCGATTTCAGGAAATCTCTGCGCGTGAATTCCATGGATTTCTGAGGCATCCCCTAAACGATCCTGAAAAGGATAAAGAGCATCCCGAGCAGACTCAGAGGAAGCCAGAGATACAAGAAAACGGTCAGGCGCTGGCTCAGGGCAAACAGGAGCTTCCGGACCGCCGGAATTCGATCGGCAGCGATCAGTCCCAGACTAACCGTAAGCAAGGCGACAATGCCAAACGAGATGACGTCGCTGCGGGTAGGAACCTCGATCAGCGCGTTGAGATTGAACAAAGCCACCCAGAAGCTCATTCCATAGACGATCATGCTTCCACGGATCACGAACTGATCGGTTAACAGGGCGGAGGGCAAGACCAGGCCTGCGAAGAGGAAGATAGACAGGATCAGCGTGGATTCCACCAGGCTGGATGCGAACGTATAAGACAGGATCGCCGCGATCTCTCCCAGGGACAAGAAATACAGCCAGCTTGGCACCTTCCAGAAGAAGGTAATCATTGCCCAGCCATAAATGATAAAAACAATGGTTGCATACAAGCGCAGGATCTCGTGATGCGGTGGGAGTCTTCTTCTCAGCGCAGTCAAGTCTGGTGGTGCCTTTCGATGGGATGCCGGAGTAACTTCGAGCTAATCATAATTGAATATTGCTTGATTATAGTGATAATCAAGTTGCAGACTATCTCAGTGCTTGACAAAAAAAGGGCCCCCGAGTTCAGCGGGAGCCTTTGATCAGCATAATCAGCTTACTTCTTCTTGCTTTTGCTCTGACTGCTTTTGCGCGGAGCCGGCGCGGGTCCGGCAGGAGCCGGATTAGATGCCAGCGCTGGCACAGGCGCAGCCTCGAGCTGCGTCATCGAGGGCGCGGGCGCCTTGGAGCGCATCACTGCCCAGGCGAGCACGCCGAGCAGAACCGCGGCAACTGCCCAGACGCTGATCTGGACCACAAAAGGCAGGCCGGGAGTCGCATATTGCACAATGATGGGCGCAATGATCACGGAAACCAGATTCACCACCTTGATCATCGGGTTGAGGGCGGGTCCGGCTGTATCCTTGAAGGGATCACCGACCGTGTCACCCACAACACCAGCCTTGTGACGCTCGGAACCCTTGCCAGTATTATTCTCCACGCTCCTGGGTTCGTCCTCGATCAATTTCTTGGCATTGTCCCAGGCGCCGCCGGAGTTATTCAGGAAGACCGCCAACAGCTGCCCTGAGACAATGATACCCGCCAGGAAGCCGCCCAGCGCTTCAACCTGCAGAGTAAGACCGACGACAATCGGCGTCACAATACCGAGCAGCGCCAGTGATATCAGCTCCTTCTGCGCGGCGGTGGTCGAAATCCCTACGGCCTGCCGGTAATCAGGCTTGACCTTTCCTTCCAATACACCCAATTTGAACTGGCGGCGGACTTCGATCACGATCAAGGAAGCCGCACGCGCAACAGCCTGAATGGCAAAAGAAGAGAACAGCCACGGCAAGGCGCCACCGATCAACATACCGACAAATACTTGGGGAGTATCAACCCGAATACCGATTGCCTGAATCTGTTGCGCCAGAGGGATACCCAGACTGGTCTGTGCACGGGAGACATCCACAAGGAAAGAGCCAAAGAGAGAAACCGCCGCAATCACCGCAGAGCCAATCGCGACACCCTTGGTGATCGCTTTGGTTGTATTTCCGACGGCGTCCAGGTCGGCCATGATCTGTTGGGCATCTCTGGTCGCTTTATCGGTCTGGCCGGACCAGGCCATCTCACCGATGCCATTGGCGTTATCAGAGATGGGGCCAAAGGAGTCCATAGCCACGTTGTTACCTGTCAGGGTCAACATACCGATGCCGGTCATGGCGACGCCATACAAAATGAAGGTCGCTCTATCTACGGCCTCCAGTCCAGGGATGGTACCAAAGATAAAGATCGAAGCAACAATGGTCAGCGCGATCACAAGCACAGACCAGACAGACGATTCAAACCCTACAGAAACACCGTTCAGAATTAGCGTCGCAGGACCTGTATCCGCCGATCTTTTAATGTCGTTTACAGGAGTGGCGTGTGTTCCTGTGAAATATTCAGTCAAACGGTCGATCAAAATTGCGAGCAAAACACCAACACCTACCGCTGTAGGCAAACGCCACCAGCCGCCCCACTGGTTCATGTCAGGCGTATTCAGGTAGAAGAAACCAGCGATAAAGAACATCGCGGCCGAGATGATCGCTGAGGTAAGGAAACCGCGGAAGATGGCTGCCATCGCGTCGCCGCTCTTGCCAGGTCCGCCCTTTACAGCATAAGTTCCAAAAATGGAAGAAAGAACGCCAATCCCCCGCACCACGAGCGGGAAGATGATCCACTCCAGGCGGCCGGTGATGTGCCAGAGAGCGAGGCCCAGGATCAGTCCCGAGACGATCGTCACTTCGTAGGATTCGAAGATGTCCGCGGCCATACCTGCGCAATCACCGACGTTATCACCGACGAGATCCGCGATCACAGCCGGATTTCTCGGATCATCCTCAGGGATGCCTGCTTCCACTTTCCCGACCAGGTCCGCGCCCACATCGGCTGCCTTCGTGAAGATGCCGCCGCCCACGCGCATGAACAGCGCGAGCAGTGTGCCGCCAAAACCAAAACCGAGCAAGGCATCCGGCGCGGCAATGCCCAGGATGATGAAAATGATGGTACCGCCTAATAGACCCAGACCATCTGTAAGCATGCCGGTGATGGTGCCAGCGCGGTAGGCAATGCGGAGCGCATCACCAAACGACCTCTTGGAAGCCGAGGCAACACGCACATTGGCTTCTACGGCCATGCGCATGCCGATCTGCCCGACCGTCAGTGAGAAACCCGCGCCCAATACAAAGGCAAACGCGCGCGCAAGACCGATGATCAACTGGACAGATTGTTCGCCCTGCCCGGCAAAGCGCTCCATGGCCTCCGGCGTCGGAGGCACGATATAAACGGAAAAGAAAAGCGCAATCGTGAGAACGGCGATCAAAGGCAAAATGGAGCGTAATTGCCTGCGAAGGTAAGCATCTGCGCCATCCTTGATTGCGTTCCAGACTTCCTGCATCTTTGGCGTGCCGCTGTCTTCGCGCAAGATCTCGGTGCGGAGGAAGATCGCATACAAAAGGCCGAGAATGGCGACGCCAAACACGGCCCAGATGGCGACTGCCTCAAAAGGTTGAAGTCCTTGCATAGCATACATATTGGGGTATTCCTCCCGGGAAAATAAAATATAGGCTGTTCGCCTACTGAGTTGAGCACAGGGATTTTACAGGCGCAAAAGGGATGTGTCAAGCACAACGAGCCCGGGCGGGGAGTCACACTCCACTCTTCAACCGGGCAGCGAACTTTCGGCGAATAAGCTGGCAATTATTAAAATCTCTAAGCCCCGAGTTGACAGGCTGGCCCGAATTTGATAAGATTTGTCTACTTACCTCTCGAAGGAGATAATATGTTAGAAGAAATTGATACCAGAATTACGACTGAGACCGAACCGGCGACGATCTCCTTATCTGTAGGGGCTTCTGAAGCGGTTAAGAATATCCTTGCCGAACGCAATCTGGAGGGCTATGCTTTGCGCGTGTATGTTGCGGGCGGTGGCTGCTGTGGTGTGAATTTTGGCATGGCGCTGGATAATAATATCCGCGATGTGGATACCACCTTTGAAGTCAACGGTGTCAAGGTGGTTGTGGATGAGGTATCCATCGATTACCTGCGTGGGGCAAAGATCGATTTCGTGAATGACCCCGTCCGCGGCGCGGGCTTTGCCGTGGACAGCCCCAGCGCACGGAGCCATGAACATGCCCACGAGCACGGCGAAGGCGGATGTGCCTGCGGCGGCTCATGCTCCTGCAACAACTAAGCCCGAAACGTCGAGAACAAAGAGACCGGTCACCCGGTCTTTTTTGTTGGTCGGGCCGCCCCCGCTACCTTCCGCGTAGATAGGAAATCACAGCCCCGAAGAAACCAAATAGCCCCAGGCTGAGGATCAGCAGGCCCACAGGGACGCCGGCTGTCTGGGCCTGGTCGACATCGGCAAAGGATGGTAATTCCAGAGGCGGTGGAGGCGTGAAGGTTGGCAGGCGGGTTGGGGTCGTCTGGCCGATAAACGCGGCTTCCAGGGTGGGATCGATGGTAGGCGTCGAAAGTGCAGTCGGCGTCGGCGGGACTTCCACGAGTGGCAGCAGCGCGCCCGGAGAAAGCGATACGTAGAGACCGTATACCCAGCCAACGGAACCGGGAACGCCCGGGTAGTGGATCTGGATCCAGTCCTCCCGGCCGCTTGCCCGCCCGATGGCTGGCGCAGACTCGCCCGCAATCAATACACCGATTGCAGGATAATCGAATGAGCCCGGGCCGGCATACACCCGGATCTGGGGAATGCTCAGATCCACCTTGATAACCGGACCCAGGGGCGTGCCGGTCACAGTGGGGATCGACCCGGTCGGCTGCTGGGCGAGCACCTCAGTCCGGCCCGGATCGAACAGACCCAAGATCGTGATCCCAAAGATCGCAACGATCAAGATGAAAACCCTAGCTCTGCGGAACATGGTCGGATCGCGATCACCTGCGCAAGACGTAGGAGACGAGTAAACCGATGGCACCCGTCAGACCCAGCCCGATAATGAAAGCTCCGAAGACCGCCCGTGACGGGCTGCCTCTGCTTGTGTCGTCGAACTCTGGAACTTCCAGAGGCGGCGGGGGGGTAAAAGTCGGCAGGCGCGTCTCGGTCGGCTGGACGTTAAATGCCGCGGCCAGTGTCGGGTCGATGGTGGAAGTAACCGGCGGCGTGGGAGTCGGCGGCGGCTCCACGATCCGAAGCTCGCCACCCGACACCGACACAAAGGCTGCATAGACCCAGCCGGTCCCTCCCGTAGGCGGATAAGTAATCTGAACCCACTCACGC
>DASTFG010000598.1:0-11999 GCA_035708785.1 Anaerolineales bacterium | reverse complement strand
CTCATAACATGAAGGTCAAGTAAGGCGGATTGGCAATCCGCCCTACATAAAGGACAACATGAAGCTCGGAATCATCGGTCTGCCTCAATCTGGGAAGACAACCATCTTCAACGCCTTGACGCGCGGACACGCTCCGACCACCGCTTCGGCCGGCCGCTTCGAAGTCCATACTGCGGTGGTGGATGTCCCTGACTCGCGTGTGGACCGGCTCTCGGAGATGTTCAAGCCGAAGAAGACCATCTACGCTAAGGTAACCTACGCTGATATCGCGGGACTCGAGACAGGCGCGGCCAAGAGCGGCATCTCCGGACAGCTGCTGAACCAGCTGGCCCAGATGGACGGCTTTCTCCTGGTTGTGCGCGGTTTCCTGGATGAGAGCGTCCTCCACACCGTCGGCAGCGTAGACCCGAAGCGCGACGTGGATATGATGCTAAGTGAGCTGCTGCTCAACGACCTGATCATGGTCGAGCGGAAACTGGAGCGCCTTGCCGACGAACGCAGGAAGGGCGGGACGGATAAGACCGAGAATGAGCGCCAGGCGGCACTCTTCCGGCGCCTGAATGAGGCCCTCTCCGAGAATACCCCTCTGCGGGAGGTGGAAGTCTCGCCGGAGGAGGGTAAAATCCTTGCCAGCTTCGGACTGCTCACGCGTAAGCCGGTACTGGTCGTCTTCAATATGGGCGAGGGGCAGACCCCACCGGAAATGGAACTCGAGATCCCGTCCGTTGCTTTGCAGGGTAAACTTGAGATGGAGATCGCCCAGCTCTCGCCGGAAGACGCACAGATATTCATGCAGGAATACGGCATCGAGGAGCTGAGCCTGAACAGGATGATTCGCCTCTCGTATGACCTGCTCCAGGTGCAATCGTTCTTTACCGTCGGCGAGGATGAGGTCCGGGCCTGGGAGACTCGCCGCAGTGCTACAGCACTCGAGGCTGCTGGCGAGATCCACACCGACCTGCAGCGCGGCTTTGTCCGTGCGGAGGTGGTGGCCTACGATGACCTCATCAGCCTGGGCGGGATGAGTGAAGCAAAGTCCAAGGGCAAGCTAAGGCTCGAGGGCAAGGAGTATCCGGTCAAGGATGGTGATATCGTGCACATCAGATCTAGTTTATAACATGTCATTGCGAGCCTGCGGGAAGCAATCTCCTCTTTAACAGAAAATACGGCTCGATCAGCTTCATTCTTCTAAACAGAGATTGCTTCGCTCGCAATGACAGAAATTAAAAGAGGAGAAAATTGTTTATGGCTACTCCAATAAGTACATATTCAGTCAAAAGATGGAATCTTGGCGAGCTCTTCTCCGGCTTCGACAGCCCCGAATTGCAGGCTGCATTCGACAACGTGGAAGAGCAGGTCGCCTCCTTCGAGGGTGTCCGCGACAAGCTCAAGCCTGACATCGACACGGAGACCTTTCTTGAAGTAGTGCGCGCCTCGGAGTCCGCCGCGCGCATCGTGAACAAGCTCTATGCGTTCGCGGCACTCTCGTTCGCAGCCGACACGCAGGACCAGAATGCCCAGAGCCTGGTCGGACGCGTCCAGCAGTTTGCGGCCGAGATGCAAAACCGCACCCTGTTCTTCAGTCTGTGGTGGAAGGATTTGGACGAAGAGAATGTAGAACGGCTGATGTCAGCCTCGGGCGATTACCGTTACTACCTCGAGGAAATGCGCCATTTCAAGCCGCATACCTTGAGCGAGCCGGAGGAGAAGGTCATCAACCTCAAGGATGTGACCGGCTCGAGCGCACTCGTCAACCTGTACGATTCGATCACCAACCGCTACGTCTTCAAGCTGGAAGTGGATGGCGAGGTCAAGGAGCTGACCCGCGCTGAGCTGCAGCCGTACATCCAGGGGCCCGACCCCGACTTGCGGGCCGCAGCCTACCAGGAGCTCTACCGCGTCTACGGCGAGGACGGACCGATCCTCGGGCAGATGTACCGGACCCGGGCACGTGACTGGTACAACGAGAACATCACGCTGCGCAAGTTCAGTACGCCTATGTCTGTCCGCAATCTTGCGAACGATGTCCCCGATGAGGCGGTGGATGCCCTGCTCGAGGTCACCAAGAAAAATGCCAAAATCTTCCAGCGTTATTTCAGGATGAAGGCAAAACACCTCGGCATCCCTTCGGGTAAACTACGCCGCTACGATATCTATGCACCAGTGGCGAAGTCGGACAAGCCCTTCGAGTTCGACGCCGCGGCCCGGATGGTCCTGGATTCGTTCAGCGCGTTCGACCCGAAGGTCGGGGAGCTGGCCGAGCGCGTCTTCGACCAGGACCACCTCGACAGCGAAGTACGCAGGGGCAAGCAGGGCGGCGCCTTCTGCGCCTCCATCCTGCCCGAAATGACCCCCTACGTGTTGATGAACTACACAGGCCGCGCCCGAGATGTGGCGACCCTGGCGCACGAGCTCGGTCACGCCATCCATGCCATGCTGGCCTCGCACCACACCGCCTTTACGTTCCACTCCTCGCTTCCTCTGGCCGAGACCGCCTCCACCTTCGGCGAAATAATGCTGACCGAGAAACTGCTCGCCGAGGAGACCGACGAAGCCGTCCGCCGCGACATCCTGTTCAAGCAGATGGACGATGCCTTTGCCACTGTCCTGCGCCAGATCTACTTCGCCCTGTTCGAACGCGAGGCCCATGCGATGGTTCAAAAGAACTCCTCCACCGACGAGATCTCCGCGGCTTATCTGCAGAACCTGAAGGAACAGTTCGGCGATTCAGTCGATGTGAGCGACGAGTTCAAGTGGGAGTGGGTCTCCATCCCGCACATCTATCACACCCCATTCTACGTGTACGCCTACGCCTTCGGGCAGCTCCTGGTCTTCTCGCTCTACCAGCAGTACAAGGCAGAGGGCGAAGCCTTCAAACCCAAATATCTCAAGATCCTCTCGGCAGGCGGGTCGGAATCCCCCGAACGGATTTTGAGTGAAGCCGGGATCGACATCCGCAGTCCGCAGTTCTGGCAGGGCGGCTTCGACGTGCTGAGCAAGATGGTTGATGAGCTGGAAAAGATGTAAGTAGGGCAGTTTGGCAATCTGCCAAACTACAAAGGCGTAATGCACTTTCCCAACGGATTGCATTACGCCTTTATTATTCAGTTTTAGTAGGAAAGGCAGCGTACTAGGAGGCTTCGTATTCGGGAGACTCCTCTTCGAGAGCCAGCACAGGTTCTTCCTTATCCTTTTTGTCGAGGAACTGCACTGCCAAGGCAACGACCTTGGTATAGAACTTGGTGTCACCCTCTTTATCCTCATACTTCTCGGTCTTGAGTCTGCCTTCAAGATACACAAGGCTGCCCTTCTTGAGATACTCCTGGCTGACCTCGCCGAGCCGGCCCCAGGCTTCGATGTTGACCCATTCCGTGTATTCGCGCGGCTCGCCTTCCTTGCTCTTCCAGCGATTGCTGATCGCCATGCTGAACTGTGTCACTTTCTTGCCGGTGGGTGTGAACTTGCTCTCGGGATCTCGGCCCAAACGTCCGATCAGTTGAACACGATTTAATGCTGGCATTTTACTTTTTCCTTTGCAGCGTTGAGATTTTTGTTGTAACCATAGTTTAGATGAAAACAGGTCATTGTGAAAGGGCTTATCCTGTCAATTTTGTTAGAAAACTCACAACCTGTCATTTTTGTTAGCGCATTCTGGAAGTCCGGAATCGTGATCCCCGCTGCAATCATCCTCCGAGTGAACATGAAAGCTCTTATGGTTTGTGACGTCGAACAAAAAGAGCCGGGATATTCACCGGCTCTTTTCTTACTATTATTTATTCAATTTTCTTTACGGCTCATAGACGCCCATCTGTTCGGCGTCTTCTTCTCTCACCCGGGGTTCCCCGGCAGGCTTGGTATCGAGGAATTCGAGTGAGGAGGCGACGACCTTCGTGAAGTACCTCGTCTCTCCGTTAACCTCGTACTTGTTGGTCTTCAGGCGGCCCTCCAGGTAGATCAGGCTGCCCTTGCGCAGGTATTCCTGGCAGACCTGGGCCAGCCGCCCCCAGGCCTCGATGTTGACCCACTCGGTGTACTCCTTCATCTCGCCGTCGTCGCCGTTCCATTGGTTGCTGACAGCAATGCTGAAGTGAGCCACCTTCTTGCCCGTGGGCGTGAAGTGGCTTTCGGGGTCTCGACCCAGTCTTCCGATGAGCTGGACGCGGTTCAGTGCTGGCATGGCTCCCTCCTTTCCCCGTCTGCGGTGAGATTGTGACTTTTAGAGGACGTGTGTACGTGTAACATATTAATCTCCTTTTTTTCTCTAAAAGGGCTATTGAGTTGTACCCCGATCTTAGCACAAATATTCTAATCGGTCAACCTGTTGTAGGTGCATTAACAGGGCTGCGGAACCTGTCCAAGGGCCTCTGGTAAAATTCGTCCATGGCCCCCTCTTCCGACTTTCATATCTTTGATCCGCAGCCGCTGCTGATCGTCATCTCAGGACCTTCGGGCGTCGGTAAAGATACCGTGATGCAGCGCATGAAGGAACGCGGCTTCCCCTTCCATTTTGTTGTGACGGCCACCACGCGGCCAAAGCGCGCGAACGAGGTGCATGGCGTGGATTACTGGTTCGTCTCAAAGGAAGAGTTCGCGCGCATGATCAATGAAGATGAGCTGATCGAGCACGCCATCGTGTACGGTGACTATAAGGGGATTCCTAAGCAGCAGGTGCGCGAAGCCCTGGCCAGCGGCAAGGATGTCGTCATGCGCATTGACGTCCAGGGCGCGGAGACAGTCCGCAGGCTGGCGCCCGAGGCCCTGATGATCTTCATCACAACGGATAGCGAAGAGGAGTTGGTGCACCGCCTGCAAACGCGTAAGACCGAGACCCCCGATGCGCTTGCCATCCGGATTGCCATGGCGCGCAAGGAGCTCAAGCGCGTGGACGCGTTCGATTACGTCGTTGTGAATCACGAGTTTCAACTCGATGAAACAGTGAACACGATCCGAGCGATTATCGATGCGGAACACCACCGTGTAAAACCGCGCAGGGTATCCCTGTGAACAGTTACCCGCCGGCCTCCGGCCAATCCACCAATCAGCCTGCATCCCGGCCTCAGAGTGCGCGTGTCTCCCCGCCGCGGTCCGCTCCCTATGTGACGTATTCGATCATCGGGATTACGGCGATCTTCTATATCCTGCAATTGGCAAGTGTCTCCCTGTTTGGCACCGACATATTGATCCTGTACGGCGCGCGCATCAATGAGGCCATCTTACGTGGGGAGTTGTGGCGTTTTCTCACGCCTGCCCTGTTGCATGGATCGCTCCCGCACATTGCATTCAATATGTATGCTCTGTTCATATTCGGGACCGCACTCGAAGGTCACTTCGGGCACGCGCGATTCCTGCTGCTGTACCTGCTCGGTGCATTTGCAGGGAATGTGGCTTCCTTCCTGTTCTCAGGCGGCTATTCGGTAGGCGCATCGACCGCGATTTTCGGTCTGCTCGGAGCCGAGGCCGTTTTCTTGATCCAGAACCGCAAAGTGCTTGCCGGACGGTTCCGGAGCGCGATCGGAAATATCATCTTCATCGCGGCGATCAACCTGTTTATCATTGGGTCTCTGCCCGGCATCGACAACTGGGGGCACATCGGCGGCCTGCTCGGGGGGCTGATGTTCACCTCGCTGGCGGGGCCGCTCTGGGATCTCGAGGGGATCTATCCCGAGTATCGTCTCGTGGATAAGCGCCCATCGCGCGAGGTCATCATCGGCGCGGCAACAGTGGTTCTGGTCTTCGGCGCATTGGCGATGTGGGGGATGGTGAGGTAGGTTGGAGATTACGGCTTGATTTCAAACACCGTACCCGCGCTGGTTCCCTGCACTTCGGGGAAGAAGGACTCCCAGGCGTGGGCGGGTAACACACGATATTCCCCCGCCTGTAATGGGATGATGGTGTATGTCAGCACGTAGGTGCCCGCAGGTAGATAATCCGCGCTGAACAGGATGCCGTCGTCGCGAACCTGGGGCTCGTGGAACAGCCACCAGCCCCAGCCGCCTGCAAAGGGGTTCTCCTCGTCGAATCGCACGTCCTGCACTTCCACTTCCGGAGAGTCAAGCGCCTGCTGGCTGGTCTTGAGGCTGCGATTTAAGATCTCCGTGCCCGCGGGGATGAAGTCCTCGACCATCACGTAATACGAATCATGCGGCAGGACGAGCGTCAACTGGGCGGTAATCACTTTATTGGTGGACAGGTCAAGGTTTGAGATCGGCAGACAACGCTTCGTCTCCGGCGACGCTCCGCTCAGCGCGGATTCGCAGTAAACGCGCTCGATCCGCATGCCCGCGTCCAGAGGTCTTACATCTTCCACCCGGCGGTTGACTTGCAGTGCGGTACGGTAATAAAGGCGACCGAGCCCATCTCCGCGGGTGATCGTCAGGAGGTTGGGTGAGTTCGGCGAGAGATATTCGAGCGGCACTTGCGCCTTCTGCGGTGTAAGAACCTGATTGCCGGAAATCTCCCCGGTTGTGACCGGACCGCCATTGAGGGTTGCGCCGAACGTGAAATCCGGATTGAGATCTCCGAAGCCGATCATCGCTTCGTTGAGCGCCAGCATCGCCCAGGCGTTGTCATGACCGCTGGCCCATAGGCCCGTCACGTCCCGATGCGCGGCCAGATAGCGCACCGCATTGAACACAACCTGGTTCGCAGAATCGATCTGGGCAAGGATATACACGACGATGGACGTTGTGTAGATTGGTGAGCCTCTGGTCACGATGTTCTCGTCCAGCGTTTCCCAGTGCGCGCCGGACGAAGTAATGACTGCGGAGGTTTCAAGATTGGAGATCAGGTCACGTACACGAGCATCCGCGGGGTTGATATCATCGAGAACGAAGGCGAGCAGCGCCTTGCCGGATGGACTCAGCCGGTCACGGCTTTCGTACAGGGCGTCGATCGTTTCTTCGTCGAACGTATTCGCCTGCGCCAGCACAAATTGGATGAATGCGATCTCGTCCAGCCTGGCGCCGTTCGTATCGTTGGTGATCGCAAGTTTTAGTCCGCTCAAATAAGTCCCGGCGCGCTGCAACGCGTCTTCATTCACGGCCATGCCGACGGCGCGCGCCCGCAATAGCCCGAAGAACACATACGCAGAGATATAGGGATCTGTCTCTCCGCCTGTGCCGCCATCCACTGGAGACCGGCCCCACCAACTCCAGCCGCCATCGAAGTTTTGCAGGCTCAACAACCGGCTGACGCTGACCGCGATATTCGATGTGACGCGCTCCGTCAATGCAGGGTCGCTCAAGCCGGCGTTATTGAGGGCCCGGTAGACTTCGATATTCGGCAGAAGGTAGGAAATCAGGGCCTCCGCGCTCTGTGCGTAATCGGGGATTTCCATCACCTCCAGCGCGGATAACAAACTGCCCGCCAGCGAGGGGCTCAGTTCCACATCCAGACCGCCGCCATGCGGCGTGAAGGTGCGAGGCAGCGAGATCACCTCTTGTTGAGAGGCTGCGCCGCGCAGCACCCCACCCGTGACGAATGTCTGCGGCGATGTGTATTGCAGGATCGGCAGCTCACCCCAGGCCGGACGTGCCGAATCTTGTAAGGACGCTGTACCTGTTGTGCTCGCAGCAAAGATCAGGTCTGCCGATTCTGCTGGCCCTGCAGTGCCCCACCACTCCACACGCGCGCGTCCGTTGGCAGGAACGACAGCCTGCTGTGCCGCCTGACCGGGCTCGTCGAGCACAAAGCCTTCGCCCTGGAGATTTACACTTACATTCAGTTCATCCGATGTATTATTATTGACAACTGCAGCCATCAGGACATGATCGCCGCGGACTAAAAAGCGCGGCGTCACCGGGCGGATCAGCAATGGCTTGGTTGCGACGATCCGCGTTTCGGCCTGACCGACGCGTGTGTCCACTGTAAGCCCGCGCACATCCACCTGCCAGGTAGTGAGGGAATCCGGCAGGGTCATCGTCACCTGGCCGCGCCCCTCGGAGTTCGTCACGAGCGAGGGATTCCAATAGGCGGTGTCGGGGAACTCTTCACGGACAAACGGGGGGAAATCGCCGCCACCCCCGCCACCTCCGCCTGGCTGGAGGGCATCTCGTCCGCTGTAGGCCGCAAGCGATATCCCTGTTTCGATGCCGAGCGGCTGGATGCTATAGAACGCAGGCAAAATATCCTCTGCGTTGGGGTCGGCCAGGGCAAGAGTGGCCAGATCGACTACCGAAAGAGAGAACTCTCCCTCAACAGGCTGGGCCTGATGATCCGTTACGAATACATCAAATGTCACATCCTCGCGCGGGCCTGCCTCCGGCGGGTTCGAGGTCACCTGGACGTTCAATGCCTGCGCATCGGGCGCGACCGGGAGATTGACGAGCCCGTGCCTGAAGTCGTTGCCTTCTCCCAGGAGGGTGACGCTGACGTACACATTTGGACCGTCGTCTTCGGTGAGCGGCAGCGAATATTCCCTCCCGCTCCCGCTCAGTCTGATCACCTCAGCACTCGAGACGAGCCCGCGCTCGACCGTTACGAGCGCGAGCGCTTTCACAGCAAACGGATTTGGGATAAAAATCTTTGCCGTGTCGCCTGCCTGGTAGGTCTCGCGATCTGCAGTCAGTTCCAGCCGCTGGTTCGGCAACTCGGGCCAGGCCGCGCTCCCCGCGCCGCCGACCCAGACCAGGGTTTGCGTGCGCGCCCCCTCGCCGGATACGTCGAGCATGTACGTCCCGGCGCGCGGGGGGATAAAGGAAAGCCGCGCTTTGCCGTCCGTTCCCGTGATAAGGTCACTGCTGCTCACGGGCGTATAGATCGGCCTGTATGTTGGAAAACCGAAGGAGTCTGTTTCCTTTTCCCAGCGTACCTGTTTGAACTCGGCCGAGAGCGGGTGATCTACGGAGGGGTTGCGCGCCCAGTCCACCGTGTACACTTCAAAACCGATCGGCGAGTCTGCGCGGCCGATCCATTGATCGGGAAGCAGGCCAATGTAAAAATCCGCGGGATGGACGCGCAGCTCGGCGCGCGCGCTGACCGGCAGCCCGGATTCGTCCTGCGCGGTCACTTCCAAGGTGACGAGCTGCCCCGCTTCCGCCTCAGGGATAGCCGGCAGCTCAATGGACAGGAGCCCCTCGGGGGTGGTCCGGCCCATCCCCTCCCTGATCAAATTCCCAAGATAATCAGATGAGAAACCCGGCGTATGGAAAACATCCAGCCAGCCGGTGTCGAGGAGGCCAGTTTGATAATTCGGCAGGTGGAATGTATCCGGCTTCGCATACAGCGCCCAGCGGACCTCCACATCGCCCGCAGGGGCGTCGAAGAAATAACGCGCGTTGACATTTGCCTGTGGCGTATCCCCCAATTCGATCTCATCCGCAGCAAAGTCAACGCTCAGGTCGATCTCCGGCTTGCGATACTCCGCCACCTGAAAGCTGAAATAGAGATCGAGGGCGCCGTTCTCGAAGAGATAATAACCGGGAACGGCATCCTGCGGCAAATCGAATTCACCGTTGAATGTGCCGTACGGAGAAAGCTGCAGCTCGAGGTTTGTAAGTTCTACCCCATTCGGATCCCGCAGCACAAGAGGGACGGTATGGATGGATGGCAGCTCATAGCGGCCATTGAATGCCTGCCGCGCGATGCCGCGGAAATACACCTTTTGCCCGGGCCGGTAGATCGGGCGATCGGTGTACATATAAATTTCGGTGTGCGGCGGCCGCACCCATTGTGAATAACCGAAATCCCAGGCGTTGATGCCCAGGCCCCAACCGTTGACAGCCAGCGCAAAGTTTTCATCCCCGGGCTGGCCGAGCACGGCGTACGCCTGTCCATTGCGCTCGCCGACGGCGCCTTTCCATAACCCGTCTTCATCTGTCCTGCCTGAGGCAAGTTCATTCCCTAGATCATCGTAAATGGTAACGGGCGCGTTCGCAACGGGACTCTGGGATGACAGGTCAATCGCCCAGACCAGCGCTTCCGTTGCACCCAGTTTGAAGGTGAGATTGACCTGGCTGGAAGCCACAAAGTAAATGATCTTCGAATCCGCCTGGATTTGCGGCGAGGATACATTGACATAATAGAGCCCGGGCAGGAGCTGATTATCATCCTGGGCAAGATCGATGGTTACTTCATTGAATGCACCGGGCGGAAGGTCGAACATCTGTGAGAACGTGATCGAGTTGTCCGGAAGATACGCCTGCTGGTCTTCATACGAATTCTGGAGGGAGACAAAATCCTGCAGCGGTAAGGGGGCAACTGTGATGTCTGCACTTTGGATATTGGTCGCATCCGCATATAAGACCGGCTCATCAGGTCGTACGAACGTGGTCGTCGAGCCATATAACCGGACGTTCAGTGTGGATGGCAGAGGCGGCGTACGAATACCGAGCACAAACGGCTCCTCGCCAAACGATGCCCCCCAGCGATCCTTGATGCTGGTGGACAACTCGATTTGATAATCCGTATCCGGGGTGAAATCGCCGCGCACGTAAAGGTTCAGCCCATCCTCGGAGACTTCCGTATCGAAATTATCCACCTCGGGGAAGACAGTCACCGCGTTATCGTAATCATCCCTGGCGAGTGGCGCACTGAACGTAAAAGTCGTCACACCGAGGTCAGGCTGCGTCGCTGTTATGGCAAAGTCATCGTATGTGGTCAACACCACGCCATACTCTATGCCGAGCGTCATGCCTCCCTGCGATTCCGCCTGAGCGCCCACGTTCAGGATATAGCCAACATCCCGTCCTAAGGGGTCCTCGGGAACGAACGTCACTTCGGTTTCATCCTCGTTCCACGAAAAATCGCCGTCCAGCCGGCCTTCATTCCCGTTGAACGAGAAATTGGATTCCACGCTCTCCGTGTCCATCGGCTGGTTGAACGTCAACCTGATCTCCGGATCAAGCGGGAGGGGCTGCTCGTTGGATGGCTCCAGCGTGACGACGCGCGGGCGGGATGTGGTGAAGGTCCACGCGCTTTGACCGCCGGCATCCGAACCCTCGGCGCCGCTCGGGGCAAGACCGACGCCTGTTACCGTTTTCAGATCTTGATCCAGGCTGACGGTATATTCCGTGCCCCCCGGCATGGACGGTTCCGGATAAAAAATGTACGTGCTGGTGTTGATCCATTCACCGCGGCCGGCGACCGAGGGTTGAATACTGAAAGCAGGCGGCTGCGCCGACGGATCACTTCCAAGGGCAACGACGGGCTGATTGAAAGAAACGGCGACCGCCGCCTCGACGTTCACATCGGCCGCGCTGTCTTCGGGCAGGAAGTTTGTGGCCCGCAGGAAATCCGCCACTGTAAATGAAAGCTCGATCGGTTCATCGATCCCAATCCCATTCGCGGAGCGGAGCGAATCCGCAATCGTAATGTTTAGCTTTGTATCGGGTGGATACGGTTGTGCAGGTGTGAACAGGAGCGTCGCGTTCTCACTCCAGGTGAACGTTCCCTCGGGCAGGCCGCTCAACGCTGACTCTACAGATGCTTTATCCATCACCTGGTTGAAATAGAAAGTGAGAGGAGAGAGGTGCCCAAGCACACTCCCCGGCGGCGGGTCCGTTTCGACCAGCGCGGGCGGGAGCGATTGTTGAAAGGATGTTGATGTTGGGATGGGGGATGTGGGGGTCGCAAGCTCCGGCAGACTCGTGCAGGATGAGAGGATCAGTGTGACCGAGAGGAGACAATTCAGCAGGAGAGAGATACGGCGGCTTGTCATAAATCTCAGTGAAAGGATGACATTCCCAGCTCATTATACACTCCTTACCCTCGGATTTTCCCGGTTCGTTGACATCCCCTTTTCCGGACGGTAGAATACCCTGATTCAAACAAAAACCCTTGGAAGGAGATTGCGGGATGTTAAAGGAATTCAGGGAATTTGCCCTGCGTGGCAATGTGATGGACCTGGCCGTGGCCGTGATTATTGGAGGCGCGTTCGGAATAATCATCACTTCGCTGGTTGAAGATATTCTCATGCCTCTGATCGGGCTTGCTCTCGGCGGAATCGATTTCAGTGGACTGGCCCTCACGGTCGGTGGCGCAGAGGTCAGATGGGGCGCATT
>DASTFG010000597.1:0-3169 GCA_035708785.1 Anaerolineales bacterium | reverse complement strand
TCACCCTTCCCGCGCCGTGACAGGATGAGCCGAAGGAACGAGTCATACTCTCTTCGGTGCCGGTCAGCACCCAGGAGGCCGTGCCCATCGAGCCTGGGATAATGACTGGCTGGCCGATCTTCTTATACTCAGGCGGCAGCCCCGGCGAACCCGGCCCGAAAGCGCGCGTCGCGCCTTTGCGATGGACGCAGACTTTCATCTGTTTGCCATCCACAAGGTGAGTCTCGAGCTTGCCCATGTTATGAGCGATATCGTAGACCTGGTGTAAACGCCAGTTCCTGGTTCGTCCGGCGAATACTTCTTCGAAGGCGCGGCGTGCGGAATGCGCCAGCAGTTGCCGATTTGCAAAGGCGAAATTTGCCGCGGCGCGCATCGCGCTCATATAGGCAATCCCCTCGGGCGAATCCATCGGCGCGCAGACCAGCTCCCGGTCCGGCAACTCGATCCCATATTTGCGCACCGCGCTCTGGAATTGCTGTACGTAATCGGTGCAGACCTGGTGCCCCAGCCCGCGCGAGCCGCAGTGGATCTGGACCGTTAAGCATCCCATATACAGTCCCATCACATTTGCAGCTTCTTCATCGAAGATTTCATCCACGACATCCACTTCGATGAAGTGATTGCCCGCACCCAGCGAGCCCAACTGTTCGCGGCCGCGTGCCTTGGCGCGTTCAGAGACTTGATGAGGATCGGCTCCCTCAAGGGAGCCTGATTCCTCAGTTCGAGCAAGATCGGCTTCGGAGGCATAACCGTTTTTCAGCGCCCAGCGTGAGCCATCCCGCAGGACGTGATCCAGCTCCTTTACCGTCAGCTTGACCGCACCTGCTTTCCCGACTCCGCTCGGACAATATTTATCGAGGGAAGTGGCAAGCGCATCCATTTCGACGCGGGCTGATTCGAACTCGATATTTGAGCCCAATAAGCGTACCCCACAATTAATATCGTAGCCGACGCCGCCGGGTGAAATGACCCCGTGCGGGTACTCGGTCGCGGCCACGCCGCCGATAGGAAAGCCATAGCCCTGATGCATATCGGGCATGACGATCACGGCACCAACTAAACCCGGCAGGGTCGCGGTATTGACAGCCTGCTCCAGTGACTTATCGTGGATGACCTGCTCGAGCAGCTCGCGCGTGGCGAACAGCCGCACAGGCACACGCATATCGCTGCGAAAGTCCGTCGGAATTTCCCACTCCGTTTCACTGATTTGAACTAAATTCTCAAGGTTCATCTTACTACTCCTACACATCGAACACAATGACCGCTTCATACCCTCGTGACGATTCTTCGATCTTCAGGTTATGGTAGGTCACTGCCTTGATGGCTTTATCCACCGAGGTGATCTGTGTTCCATTCATCTCCACTGAAACATGCCAATCGCTGATCCGAATATCGAAAGTATCGAACGCCAGGTTTTCCTGCTCCTGATAATAAACCAGTTCGGACAGGAACGCGACCAGCAGGCTCTCCGCATCCGGTCCATCGGACTCGAACGTCCGCGTCACGCGCCGTCCCGAGGCGGTCAGCGTCCCGGCCAGCGCGTTCATCGCCCGGGCAGATTCCGCGAATAGCGACGGCAGATCCTGCGCCCAGACGCGGACGGACCAATCGGCGGTGTGAGAGATCTCCTCGAAACCCATGCGTGCCATCCAGGTCGATTGTACCTCCCTGGCTCAACTTTCCACGATCACGAGTACCTGATACAATCCTGCACAGTAAAATTAGCCTGAAACACGTCGTCTGGACTACGGAAAGTAATCTCTGGTGAGGAATGAAAAGCGAATGTCATCAAATGGAAATGTAAAGCATGTTAAGGTATTGATTCTGGGGTCCGGGCCGACGGGCTATTCCGCTGCGCTCTATGCTGCGCGTGCGGAACTCGAGCCTGTGGTCCTGACGGGGATGCAGTTGGGTGGGCAGGCCGCGCTGACGTATACCGTCGAGAACTATCCCGGTTTTCCGGAGGGTGTGGGTGGGGCACAGTTGGGGGAATTATTCCAGAAGCAGGCGGAACACTTCGGGGCGGTGACCGAGTTCGATACGGCACACTCGGTTGACCTTTCGCAGAGGCCATTCCGGGTGTTCACGGATAACGGCGAATACCTGGCGGATACACTGGTCATCGGCACGGGTGCCAGCCCGAACCACCTGAATGTCCCCGGCGAAGTCGAGCTGACCGGGCGTGGCGTCTCCTACTGCGCGACCTGTGACGGCTGGTTCTTCAAGGATAAGAAAGTGGTCGTCGTGGGAGGCGGCGACAGCGCGCTCGAGGAGGGACTGTTCATCACTCGTTATGCTTCCTCGGTCACGATTGTCCACCGCCGGGAGGAATTTCGGGCGGGTGCCATCTTGCAGAACCGTGCCAGGGCGCATCCCAAGATCGACTTCATCCTGAATACGGTCGTGACCGAGATCATCGGCCAGGAAAAGCTCGAAGCCGTCCGGCTGAAGAATATTATTACCGGAGAAGAGACGATCTATGAAACGGACGGCCTGTTCATTTTCATCGGCCATACGCCGAATACGGAAATGTTCAAGGGCCAGCTGGAGATGAGCGACCTGGGTTACATTAAGATCAACGAGAGAATGGAAACGGATGTGCCGGGGGTCTTTGCGGCAGGGGAGGCGGCGGACCCGCACTTCCGCCAGGTCGTCACCTCGGCGGGGATGGGCGCCGCGGCGGCAATCCAGGCGACCCGCTTCCTCGAAGCGCAGTCAGACGAGAACCCCGAGAGCGTCCGTTGAGCTGCCGGGTCGAGGCGCACATTCGTTTCAAAATGGATAGAAAGGAAAGCCAACAGGACTTCCGCTTTGGAAGTCCTGTTTTTATGCACAAGCTGATTGCTGAAAAGTGACAAATGTACTTTCGCCTGCCCTCAGTTTGGGATAAAATTTTGCATATCAAGTTTCGGAGGATTCATGAACAAAATCTCTATCGTCGGCGCAGGCATGACGGGCGCAACAACGGCGCACTGGCTTGCCGAAAGAGAACTGGCGGACCTGGTGCTCGTGGATGTCGTGGAGGGCATGCCGCAGGGCAAGGGCCTGGACATGCTGGAGGCCATGCCGATCATCGGTAAGGATGTGGAGATTACCGGCGCGAATGATTACGCTGCGACAAAAGACTCTGATATCATTATCATCACGGCAGGCTTGCCGCGCAAGCCGG
>DASTFG010000596.1:0-2960 GCA_035708785.1 Anaerolineales bacterium | reverse complement strand
GACTCCTCTGACCCCCTTTGCAACTGATTTGTCAGGATTCCCCTTGAATATGACCTCTCCACCATATTAATCTTTACTTTGACGAGGGGCCGAGCTATAGTCCTCATTGATTTAGCAGGTCTCTCAGCCTCCCCCTCGCGGATTGGGAACCATCCCCGCAGCGAAGCGCAGGGGACTTTAACCGCCCTGAAGAACGCAGGGCAGGCCGCGCGTTGACCGTCGCCTCTATCTCAACCCTGCTTGTTGAAGGGGACAAATCTATTCAAACAGGCCCGTCTCCGGCTCCGATTTCGCCGGGAGCCTCGTGGATGAACATAGCTACGGCCGGAGCTGGTGGCCGCAATTGGAACAGAACCGTTCTGTGAGCCGAACTTCTCTGCCACAATTGGAACAAAATTTAACATTGGATCCTGTCATCCCGGAACTTGCTTTGGGTGTCCCTGAATTCTTATTTCCTGCTGGAGCTGGAGCCTCAAATCCTGAGTCCTCCGCCTCAGGCACAGCGGGCATGGATGCAGTTGGCGGAGTGTACGAGGGTGGAGAGGTGGGGATCGGCTGAGAGGCGGATTGCTTCTTATCCCTCAGAAGATTTCGTAAACGCTGAACAACCTTTTCCACTTCGTGCTTATAGAGAATCTCCCCTTTTGTGATCTTATATAAAGCCGGCGAATCGACAATAACGCTAATGCTTTCTCCTGGAACTGATATTTTAAACTCTTGCCCGACCACCATTTTTTCATTGTTCGGCAAAACATATGAAGTGGAAGTTTCGTGTGTTGTCACCGAAACAATGTCCCCGTAATGGAACTCGTATGTGTCCTCATTCAGCGTGACATTCTTCAGCATGTTATAGTCACATTCGTAGGCGGCAAGCAAATGTTCCGCCGTGTAGATCAAGGCAACCGAGTACACCGCAAAACGGGTTATTTCATCCTTGCCTTTTTTGTAGAGGAGATCCTTATCTGGGACGCCGGGAGTTTCCCAAAGAATTGGGCCAAGGACTCGCGAAGGCTCTTTTGTCGTCAGCAGCTCAGGTGACAAATCCAGCTTTTCAAGCGCATGTTTGCTAATTTCCCTCAGGTCCTCTTCGAGCCAGCGGTCGATCTGTTGATCCGAAGGCAGGGATGATCTCTTCATTAGGACCCCCGCGCCCAGGAGCCCTCCGAACACTACCAGTCCGGCACCAACACATAGCAAGGATTCATCATTGTCGAGCCCGACGAAAAAGGCAAACACACCTGCGAAAACCAGGAATACTGGCCAGGCATACCCCGTGTTCTTTTTTGTAAAATAATCGCGAATTCGTTTTCTTTTCTGTTTATCGTCCATGATTTTCAACCCTTTCCTTATCCATTGAGATCCAGGTCTACAGTTTTTGACGCAGGTATCTATAAACTTCGTTGGAAGGGGCAGGCACCTGCTCCAGCAATTCGAGCACGAAGGCGCGTACAAACCTGCACCGGTCACCTGTATCGACCAGATCTTCGATCTCCTCTACACCCTCAGAAAAACCGTTCTCGAGGAAGAAATCATATTCCACCAGGGCGCGAAAATACCAATAATGTCCCTTGGATGAATCTAGCGCGCAGGCGGAGACCAGTTTTTTCCGGATGGCAATCGCCTGCGAGTATGTGAGCACCTTTGGACGTTTGCCCTGCAAGAGCGCAAGCGCGTGGTAATAATTCCCGTCGCCTGAAGGCGAAATGAGTAGTGATTGAGAAAGCAGAGTGCCGGCCTCGCTGTAGGATCTTGCCCTCACCAATTGCACCCCACGCATCAGCAGGTCCTGCGCCGACGGCGCTATTGGTCCCTGGTTTATGCTGTAATAGTTTCCGTGAAACGATTGTGCCACAACCCCGCTGATCGTATTGCCCTGACCAATTTGAACAGCGTTATCTCCGGCGTTTTGGTTGATGTTGATCACTGCTCTGCTCAGGTCGGCTGCCAGCCGAAGAAGCTCCCAGTCTTGATCGGCTCTGGCATCCTTCACCGAATTGGACAATGCCTCCTGCGCGTGGATCAACCCGGGATCAGCCTCCAGACTACTAACAGCCTTCAGGACCTTGCTCTTCTTTCCGAACTTCCTGCTCAGGGCCGCCTTGAGCGCATTATACGCATCGCCCACCAAGCTTTCTCCGATTTTAGTCAGTCCGGTGGCCAGGCCCCCAGCCAGGGCAGCAACGATTGCCGATGTGATGGGATCCATAGCGCCAACTCCTTTACGATAGCCCAGATTCAATATACATAAAATCGAAGGAGAAGTCAAGCCGGCGGAATCGTTCACTGAAAACAATCCAGTGGCATGACTACTTTAGCGATTGAGCTTCGTATGGTGTCTGCGCAAAACGTCCAGGTGACCGACGACGCGCTGATCCTGCTGCTCAGGTCGTAGGATGTCGTCTACAAACTCACGAAACCAGATACGCCCACACAGAGACCTTCCTCTCGATTGGGGCTCGATTGTAAACAAACACCTGGACGAACGGTCCCATCACCGGGAACCTCGCCAGGTAGGTGCTGATATTATGCGGACTGCCGTGCCAGCTGCCTTGACCGGAAACTCCGATGAAATTGGTGCTTTGCGGGGCGCTGAGGTTTTCTTCCAGGTTGGCGTACCGGCGGGCGCCCATCGTGCCGCTGGCGTCGAAGGCAAAGATCACGCCCAGGTCGACCGGCCCCTCGTCTGCGGCTTCCTGGGTGAATCGAACGAATATATTGATATGTCGATAGCCATCGATGTTCGTATAAGGCGGTAGGCTGATCCCAACGCCGGGAGGCAGTTCGTGATCGGTCAAGAACTTGATGGTCTTTGTGCAGGCCGGGTTACAGGGACCAGCGGTTTGGGTAGCCTTTCTAGGCATGGATACCTCCTTCATAGTAGCAGTTGGTTTAACCTTATAAACGCAAAAACCACCGGTTTTTTGGCATCCCATCTGGTTATTGAGCTTCGAAGTATTTCT
>DASTFG010000595.1:0-4302 GCA_035708785.1 Anaerolineales bacterium | reverse complement strand
AGCGATCAGCCAGAGCGGCGCCTCGTTCCCTCCAGTCAGCACAGGTGCGCAGCGCAGAGGGGTTTGTATTCGTTGTCCGAAAACCAAGTGTATCCGTGATAATTCCTGTCAATAGTGCTGCGGCGATCGGTTTGGTGATTTCCAACCCCCATTCGGGCAGATGTTTGGTCAGGATCGCCGCGGTGGCGACCTCTTCGGCCTCGATCAGGTTCAGCTTTCCGAATTTCTCGTTGGTCTTGTGATGATCGATATTGATATCTGGCCGGCCAAAGTTTTCAAAGGCCTTCCCCAGACGTTTGAAATCGGCGCAATCGACGGAGATGAAGGTATCATGTTCCATCGTCGGTTCCCTGACGATCAATTCACTCCCCTCCAGATGAGAGTAGGCCGAAGAGACGCCGTCTACCAGAACCATTTGCACGGACTTTCTGGCATTGTGCAGTGCTAATCCTAAACCGAGAAGAGAACCGACCGCATCGCCATCCGGCCGGACGTGCGAGGCGATGACAACTTGATTTGATTTTTCCAGCCTTTCTTTGATAGCTCCTACGATTGTTTCATCCATTCTATATCCGTTCCTCTTACCTCTGTTTTGTATGTTGCTATCGAAACCCGAGTCTATTGCTTTTTTCGCAATTCGGCAAGGATCTTCTCTATATGGTCGGCATTCTCAGGCGTCATATCCCAGTGGAAGCGCAGGCGCGGGAAGGCACGCAGTTCCACGCGTGATGCAAGAGTCCGCCGGATGAACCCGGAGGCAGACTCCAGCCCCGCAAGAACGTCGGACGAGCGCGAGACGCCTTCCACCGCAGAGACGTAGACGTCTGCATAGGCAAGCTCTTTATCTATCCTTACGTCTGTGACGTAAATTTGTTTCAGGCGCGGATCGTTAAGCTCCCGGATGAGCATCTCCGAAAGCTCCTGGCGGACCCGGTCCGCAATACGTTTAAGGCGAATTCCTGAGGGCATGCCGGCAGTTTAAGAAGATTCGAGAATGTAGCATACCAACTGGTCGCCGACCTGGATGTCGTTGAAGTTCCGGAAGCCAACGCCACACTCGTAGCCTTGCCTGACCTCCCTGACATCTTCTTTGCCAATGCGCAGGGATCCCATATCGCCTTCATAGATCAGATCGGTCCCGCGGAAGAGACGCACCTTTGCGTTCCGGCGCAGTTCTCCATCGGTCACCCTGCAGCCAGCCACTTTACCAAACTTAGACGCGGCGAAGACAGCCAGCACCTGCGCCCGGCCAAGGATCTTTTCTTTGACTTCCGGTTCGAGCATACCCTTCAGGGCCTTCTCGATATCCTCCGTCATGCGGTAAATGATCTCATACAGGCGAATATCCACGCCTTCTTTTTCGGCCATGCGGCGGGCGGAGACATCTGCCTGCACATTAAAACCGATGATGATGGCATGCGAGGCCGAGGCAAGCATGACATCATTCTCGCCGATGTTGCCCGTTTCAGAGTACAGGATCTTGATGCCGATCTCCCCTTCCCCGAGCTTGTTCAATTCGGAGACAATCGGGTCGAGCGAGCCCTGCACATCCGCCTTCACGATGAGATTAAGTTCTCTGGCCTCTCCCGATTGCACGCTGGCAAACAAATCCTCGAGTGAGACCTTCTTCTTTGCCTGTGCCTGTGTCTTCGCGGCTTCTGCGCGGACGGCCACAATGGCGCGTGCTTCCCTTTCAGAACCGACGACTTCGAAGACGTCGCCCGCGGACGGAACATCGCTCAATCCCATCACCGCCACCGGCATGGACGGCCCGGCCTTCTGGACAGGCTTTCCCCTGAAATCAGAGAGGGCGCGCAATTTCCCGTGCGAGGTCCCGGCTACGACAATATCGCCGGATTTGAGCGTTCCATTCTGGATCAACAAAGTTGCCAGCACGCCTTTGGATTTATCCACTTCAGCTTCAATAACCGTGCCGATCACTTTGCCGGCCGGGTTCGCCTTGATCTCCGTACTATCCGCCACCAGCAAGATACCCTCAAGTAAATCGTCAATACCCTGCTTCAGTTTGGCCGACACGGGTATGATCATAGTGTTTCCACCCCACTCATCCGGGACCAGTTCCTGCTCGGCAAGCTGCTGTTTCACGAGATCTGGATTCGCGTTGGCTTTATCGATTTTGTTCAGTGCGACCATGATGGGCACGCGTGCAGCCTTGGCATGGGCGATTGCTTCCCTCGTCTGCGGCATCACACCATCATCCGCTGCCACCACAAGGACCACAATATCCGCGCCCTGCGCGCCACGCGCCCGCATCTGGGTGAACGCGGCGTGACCCGGTGTATCCAGGAAGGTGATCAGCCTGCCTTTTTTCTCGACCTGGTAGGCACCGATATGCTGCGTAATGCCGCCAGCTTCTCCGGCTGCGACCTCAGTCTGGCGGATTGCATCCAGCAGGCTGGTCTTACCGTGGTCGACATGGCCTAGAATTGTCACGACGGGCGGGCGTTCCTTCAACTGCGCCTGGTCTTCCCCCGCGATCAACTGTCGCCAGAGCGGCACTTCACCAGTCTGCACATTGACTTCCTCCACCACCTCGGGGGTGGCTTCAAAACCATACTCGGCCACAACAATCGCGGCCGTGTCAAAATCCACAGACTGATTGATGGTCGCCATGACACCGTTAGACATCAGTTTTTTGATGAGGTCAATGGGGCTTTTTTCGATTTTCTGCGCCAGGTCACGAATCACAATGCTGGCGGGTAATTCGATTTTGTTTCCGTTGCTGCTCATGGGCTACCTCCACAAATCACAATGAAGTGAGCAATTGCATCCCGAGACGCCTTGCTCATAATTTGGGCGAGCCCTGTGAGCCGTGCAGACGATCACATACAGGTTACTCGCCTGTCCCCATTTGGGGACTCATCTCCATACTCTCTTCCTCATTGGGAAGAGAGTTCATAAAGTCTTCCAGATGAGTGCGCTCATCTGAAGTTAAGGTCGTTTTCAATGCATGCGCAAGAGCACCTTTCAAACCGCGTTCCCAGCATTCACGCCGGTCATGCAAGTAGGCCCCTCTTCCAGCCAGTTTGCCGGTCGGGTCCACCTGCACTCCATTTGCAGTCCGCACGATACGGATCATCTTCCGTTTGGGCATTACCTCTCGACAGCCCACGCAAGTGCGCTGGGGTATATGTTTCACACGCTGAACAGTTTTCTTAGACACGTTCCTTTTCCTGCCCTCTCCCCTTGAGAGGGCTAGGGTTGCGGTCTACCAATCCTCGCCGAGATCCTCATCGCCGCGTTTGTGCTTCTTACGACCGACGACCTCGCCAAGCTCCTCATCGAACTCCAATTCGACGCTCTTCTTCTTGCCTTTCTTGCCTTTCTTTTTGTCCGCGGACTCTTCCTCGCTCTCAGCAGCAGACTGGAAGATCTCAGGCTTCATCGCGAAGAGCTCATCTAACGAGACACCATCCTTGGCATGCTCGTCATCTTCCTCTTCCTCGACGACTTTTCTCGCTTCTTTCTTAGCTGCGACCTGTTTCTCGGCGGCGGGCACTTCTTCCACGGCGGCGGGTTCGGCTTGTGCCACCTCGGCAACTTCAGGCTGGGATTCGGCTTCCACCACCGGTTCGGCCACGACCTCCGCTGCGGGCTCCGCAGGCGGCGGTTCGGGGAAAGTAATCCCGGCGATCGTTTCCTCGATGTTCTGCATTGCCTTCGGGCCAATTCCCGGAAGGCCAAGTACTTTGTTGGGATCCAACTTCATCGCCATCATCAGGCTGCCAACCGTATCATATCCGGCCTCGACCAGGATATTGAAGACGTGCTCTTTGAGACCAACCTGATCGAGCGGCATTTCAAAAGCAGAGGCCGGGACGTCCGCCCGTACGCTGGCAACCTTCTCTTCCTCGGCGCGGGCCGCGTCTTCCTTGATCTGAATGGTGCGCCGTTCCACACGGTCGACGAACTGCGACAGCATGGTGAACTCTTCCGGCGTGATGGGGCGGTTCTCTGCCTTCTTGGCCAGCACTTCTTCAACGGCTGGGATCGCCTCCACGGCGGTCGGCAGGAGTGCACCCAGCTCCGAATCGCTCTGTAATTTTTGAATGGCATCCGCCGCAGCTTCGGCCAGCGACTTGATATCGATGCGCCAGCCGGTGAGCTTCGCGGCTAGACGCGCGTTCTGACCGTCACGGCCGATCGCAAGACTCAACTGGTCTTCGTTCACGACCACAGTGGCAGTGCGATTTCCCTCCAGTTCGGAAAGATATACACCGCTCACACGCGCCGGGCTGATGGCTTTGGAAATGTAAACAACGGCATCAGGATCCCACTGGA
>DASTFG010000594.1:0-2738 GCA_035708785.1 Anaerolineales bacterium | reverse complement strand
AGGAATCTGATGGACCTATGCGGGCCGGACTCAGGATATGCTAAAATACTGTAGTCCCACAAATTGAGAGGAGTCCGCATGCGAAGGAAATTCTATGCAAAGCCAAGAGACAGGTCTCTGCAGGCGTTCAAAGAGTGGGTGCACGGTAATAGCTACCGCCTCAACTCGCACGCAGCCCGCAGCATGACCCTGGAGCCGTGGATCGACAACCAGCAGTGGATCGAGAACTGGAAGAAGTTCTGGGCAAAAGTGGATGGGGCCGGTGCCTCAAAGAGATCGGCCAAGGGAGAATGAGAATGGAACAACAGAGCATCCCCCAAAATGTAGATGATGTCGCTTTGCCATCGAGTACGCTGGCGGTGATCAGCCTGGTCTCCGGCCTGCTGGGTTTTACGCTTTTTCCGGTTGTGGGTGGCATCGTGGGGCTCATCACAGGATACATGGCGCGCAATGAGACCCGCTCCATCCCTCCAAAGGCTTCCGGGGACAGCATGGCCACGGCAGGGATCGTGATGGGATGGATCCAGATCGGTCTGTTGATCCTTGGAGTCTGTTGTGTGGCCGCCTCATTCGCCTTCGGGTTTGGCTGGTTGACCATTTCGAGCCGCTGAATCTGCCTCGAGCATGCTCCGAGGCGTAGGAAACAACGTTGGAAGGCCTCTCCTGTCTTAGGAGAGATTGCGTGACAGACGGCCCGGGAAACAGTGACGAATTTAATATAACCGGGGCGTGAAAACCGAGTAGAATGAAACTATGACTGCAGGATCAGATTATCTGCTGATTGTAGAAGATGATCCCGATATCCTGAAATTGCTCGATACAACGCTGAGGTTCAAAGGTTATCGCGTGATCACAGCTCGGAATGGCAAGGAGGGGCTAGAGGCGATTCAGAAGGAGCGACCGGCGACGGTGATCGCCGATATCATGATGCCCAAGCTGGACGGGTTCGGTCTGGTTCACCGGATTCGTATCAATCCCAAGACTCGTGATATTCCTGTCGTTTTCATTACGGCCACGTACGTCGCACCGGAGGATAGGGAATTCGCCCTGCATATTGGCGCTACGCGGTTTATCCAGAAGCCCGTCGACCTGGACGACTTCCTGGCCACGATCGCGGATGTCCTGAAACAGGGCGCGGCCGTCACTGTCGAACCCCTCAACGAAGTTGATTTCTATCAGGAATACCGCAAGCGGCTCGAGACAAAACTGGCTGAAAAGAACCGGCAGATCGCACGCGAAGAGCATCTGTTGAAGACGCCCTCGGCTGAAGATGAGGCATTTCTCCGGGCATCCCTTCGCCATGCCATCGCCGAACGAGATGAATTAAAGCTTTTGCTCGCCCAGATCCACGAGCAGCTTCAAAAGCACAGCAAATCAGAATAGCGAAGTTGTCCAACTTCTGTGCATGGATCGTCATCGTCTCTGGAAGTTTCTTCTGATCTTCTGCCTGGCGATCTTTGCCTGCAACCTGCCAGTTGTGACGCACACGCCCACGGCCCCGCCTTTCCCGTCGCCTGTTCCGCCAGCCACTCTCCCTGCTGCATCTTCCATCCCCACTTGGGCCTACCAGCCAGTCTTCGAAGCGGCGGCCTGCGCGTCCTCGGTTCCCGCCGGGTACAGTCCTGAATGCGGCTACCTGATCGTTCCGGAGAACCGGGCACGGCCCGACAGCCGCCTGATCCGGCTGCATGTCGCAGTCTTCCGTAACCGGTCAGGGATCCCGGTCCGCGATGCGGTCGTGCATCTGGCAGGCGGTCCCGGCTCCTCCTCGCTCGATGTCGCGGGCTATATGTTCGGACAGGGATTGGGTGCCGTTCTCGAGCGGCATGACCTGGTCCTGTTCGACCAACGCGGCACCGGATTCTCTCAACCGCGCCTGGATTGCCCGGAGCGGGAACAGCTGACCCCGCTGTTGCTGAACGGGAGCATGACTGTTGAGCAGAATCAGCAATCCATCCGGGAGGCATTCCGCCGCTGCCGCGAGCAGCTGGTCGCGCAGGGGATCGACATTTCCGCCTATCACAGCGTAGCCAGCGCGGCCGATCTGAATGACCTGCGCCTAGCGCTCGGATACGAAACGCTGAACCTGTACGCCGTCTCTTATGGTACGCGCCTGGCGCTGACCGTGATGCGAGACAATCCTCAGATCGTGCGCAGTGCGGTGTTCGATTCCGCGTATCCACTTCAGGTCAATCTTTACACGGCGCTGGCGCCGAACGCGGAGAGAGCGTTCAGCGTCTTCTTTGATCGCTGCGCGGCTGACCCGAGCTGCAGTGCAGCCTATCCTGACCTGCGCGCCGTCTTCTATGGGCTGGTGGACGAGCTCAACGCTCGCCCGGTTCCTGTCTCGCTCGCTGCCGGTGGGGCAGAACAGACTGTGCGGGTCGATGGCGATCTGTTGATCGACGTGCTTTTCGTCGGCCTGTACAATCCGGCCGTGACCGCGTCTATGCCCCGGATGATCGATGAGATCCGGCAGGGCGAGTACGGCATCCTCAGGAGGAGGCTGGCTCTCTACTTCGATACCGGCAGCGCGCTCGGCATGCAGATGGCAGTCCAGTGTGCAGAAGAGATCCCGTTCAGCACGCCGGAAGAAGCCTATGCCGCCGCGCAGGGCGTCCAGCCTCAGATCGCTGCTTTCTATCCCATGAACGTCCAGCCTCTCTTTGCGATCTGTGAAGACTGGGCAACCTCACTGCCCGACCCGCGCGAGAACCAGCCCGTATTCAGCGATGTGC
>DASTFG010000593.1:0-4049 GCA_035708785.1 Anaerolineales bacterium | reverse complement strand
CGATCCTGCACAGGGTCTCGCAGATTTGCTCTTTTACTACGAGCAGGTGACACAGCAATATAAGATCGATCCACAGCAAGTTGTAATCGCCGGCTTTTCACAGGGAAGCGGCATGGCAATCTATGCGGCGCTCACCGGCATGCTTCCTGTTCGCGGTCTTATCGGGATTGGAACGTGGTGGGCAGATGCCAGCCAATTAGCTTCCGAACGGAAGGGTATCCGCGGTTATTTTATCACCGGTGAAAAGGATCATACACTCGATCGAGCCCGTGAAATCCAGAATGTATTGAGAACAAACAACGTCGAGTTCGCCGAGGAAATCCATGCCGATATCGGACATGAATTCTCAGCTGATTTTGGAGCATCTTTTGATAAAGCCATTGACTTTATTTTCAAGGAGCACGAATGACAAAACGCGAATTGCCCAAAGCCTACGACTTCAAATCTACCGAGCCGCGCATCTATGAGATGTGGGAGGCCGGCGGCTACTTCCAGCCCTGGAATGACCCGAATCACCCGGACTTCGACCCGAGCATCGAGCCCTTCGTGATCGCCATCCCGCCGCCGAACGTGACCGGTGAACTGCATGTCGGTCATGCGATGTTCATCAGCGTCGAGGACCTGATGATTCGCTACCATCGCATGAAGGGCATCCCGACGCTCTGGGTACCGGGCTCTGACCACGCGGGCATCGCCACACAGCTCATGGTCGAGCGCTACCTGCTCCAGACAGAAGAAGTGACGCGCGAGGAACTGGGCCGCGATGAGTTCGTCAAACGCACCTGGGATTGGAAGCACAAATATGGGAGCATCATTACGAATCAGATCCGGCGGCTGGGCGCGTCCTGCGACTGGTCCCGTGAACGCTTCACCCTGGACGAGGGCCTGAGCCGGGCTGTCCGGGAGGCGTTCGTACGCCTCTACGAAAAGGGACTGATCTACCGCGGCCCGCGCTTGATCAACTGGTCACCGGGCCTCAAGACCGCGGTCTCTGACCTGGAAGTGGAGTATGAAGAGGAAGACGTAACGCTGTACCACTTCAAATATATGCTAAAAGATTCAGATGAATTCATCCCCGTGGCGACGATCCGGCCGGAGACCATTCTCGGTGACACCGCTGTCGCAGTCCATCCTGATGATGAGCGTTATCAAAAATATGTCGGCAGGACTGTGATCGTGCCGATCCTGAATCGAGAGATCCCGGTCATCGCCGATGAATACGTCAGCATGGAGTTTGGTACAGGGGCGCTGAAGGTCACGCCAGGTCACGACCCGAACGACTATGCCATCGCACAGCGTCACAACCTACCGGTCATATCGGTATTGGATGAGGCTGCGAAGATCAACGAAAACGGCGGCCCATACCAGGGTCAGGACCGGTTCGAAGGCCGCGAGAATCTCTGGCAGGATATGAAGAAGGCCGGTCTGATCATCAAGACGGAGCCCTACCGTACCACCATCCCGCGCTCGCAACGCGGCGGCGAGATCGTGGAGCCGATGATCTCCACGCAGTGGTTCGTCAGGATCGAGCCGCTTGCCAGGGCCGCGCTCGAGGCCGTGAAGGATGGGCGCATCCGCATCGTACCCGAGCGATTCGAAAAAGTCTACTTCAACTGGCTCGAGAACATCAAGGACTGGTGCATCAGCCGGCAGTTGTGGTGGGGTCACCGCATCCCGGTTTGGTATTGTCCGAACGGGCATATGACCACCGGCCGCGAAGATCCGACGGAATGCGGGACCTGCGGCTCGAAAGAGCTGACCCAGGATGAAGATGTGCTGGATACCTGGTTCTCATCCGGGCTGTGGCCGTTCTCGACTCTTGGCTGGCCCGAAGAAACGCCGGACTATAAATACTTCTACCCCACCTCCTATATGGAAACAGGCTACGATATCCTGTTCTTCTGGGTGGCGCGCATGATCATGATGGGGATCGAGTTCACCGGGCAGGTGCCGTTCCATACCGTATATCTGCATGGGCTGGTTCGGGATGAGATCGGGCGCAAGATGTCGAAGACCTATGCCAATGTGATGGATCCGCTGATCGTCATGGACCAATTCGGCACCGACGCGCTGCGCTTCACACTGCTGGTAGGCTCGACTCCCGGCAATGATACCAATGTCGGCCTGAAGAAAGTGGAAGCCAACCGCAATTTTGCGAACAAGTTGTGGAATATCGGGCGATTCGTGGTCAATGCGATCAGTTCGCTTGAAGATGGACCGCAGGCCACCGCGAACCGTTCGTTATCCACGGCGAATGGCCAGGACTGGACGCTCGCGGACAGCTGGATCTGGGCGCGCCTGCAGGGACTCGTCCGCGATGTGGAGCGGCTGTTCCAGAATTTCCAGTATGGTCAGGCAGGGCAGCAAATCTATGATTTCATCTGGAGCGACTTCGCGGACTGGTATGTGGAGATCGCAAAGCAGCAATTGACCGACGAAGAAACACGGCACTCGACGGGCGCGGCCCTGGCGCGCGTGTTCGATACATCCCTGCGGCTGCTGCACCCTTTCACGCCATTCGTGACGGAAGAGATCTGGGGCCATTTGCGTAGCGCAATCCTGGAATCGCCGTTGAAGGAGATTGCGGCAGACTGGCCCGAGGCGTTAGTCGTAGCAAAATGGCCCGAACCGCGCGATCCCGAGGGCTGGGAGCAATCCAAAGTTGCAGACTTCACGCTCTTACAGGACTCGATCCGAGCCATCCGCAATTTGCGGGCTGAGAAGAACATAAAACCGTCTGAAAGGATCGGTGCAACATTTGTTTCCAGAAGTAAGGCATCCCTGTATCAAGATCATTTACCCATAATTTCTACACTGTCCAGCACCGATCCAGAACAAACTTTTGTATATGAATCGGAATATAAGCCTTCAGCAGCAGTAACGTCTCTGGTTGTGGGTTCAACGGATATCTATCTAGATATCTCAAACACGGAAGCGTCTGGAAAAGATAGAGCGCGTCTTGAAAAGGAGCTCAGGGAAGCGCAATCGCACATTGAGCGGCTTGAGAAACTTCTCTCGAGCGATTTCGCAAACAGGGCCCCGGCCGCGCTCGTTCAGAGGGAGCGCGAGAAACTCGAAGGTTATAGAGAGACTGCTGAGAAGGTCAAGGCACAACTGAAGTGAGTCAACCGCGCTGAAGGCCCGTCCTATACTGGAGGTTCTATGGAGAGTATACAGGAACGAGTGAATTTTACAATCCGCCGTGCCGAACCAGCGGACTATGAAGCCGTAGTGAAAATTTACTCAGGCCCCAGAGCGGTTTCCGGGACGCTCCAATTGCCGTTCCCCTCTGCAGAGGTTTGGCGGAAACGGCTGGCGGAACCACCCGAAGGAACTTTCAGCCTGCTGGCCTGTGTAGAAAATGAAGCTGTCGGTCAACTCAGCCTGCACACATTTCCAAACTTTCCGCGCCGCCGGCACGTCGGGCAAATTGGCATGGCGGTGCGAGATGACTGGCAGGGCCGAGGGGCAGGGATCGCGCTGATGCAAGCCATGATTGATCTTGCCGATAAATGGCTGAATCTCGCTCGCCTTGAACTCGAAGTTTATACGGACAATGAAGCCGCGATCCATTTGTACCAGAAATTTGGTTTTACGATTGAAGGAACGCTGGTCCGGTTTGCGTATCGAGATGGGCATTATGTTGACGCCTATTACATGGCGCGGCTGCGCGAGGCCGTCTGATGAAAGACCAAGGATTCTTTTAGATTTTTCATACCGGTCTTGCTGAGGGCCGCAAGATTTGAGCGTTTCAGGGAACTGTGACAAAATTCACCAAACAAGAGATATTCGTCATTTGACTCCGCTTCTCGCATCGGTTAATTTAGAGCCGCAACAAATCTGTAAGCGGAGTAACAACCATGACCATGAAGATTACCGAAGAATGCATCGCCTGCGGCGCTTGCGTACCCGAATGCCCGACCGAGTCGATCAGCGAAGGTGATGGCATCACGTATGTCATCAACCAGGACACCTGTGTCGAGTGCCAGGGCCATCATGACTCGCCTCAGTGCGTCACAGTCTGCCCGGTCGAGTGCATCGTCAAGGCA
>DASTFG010000592.1:0-37573 GCA_035708785.1 Anaerolineales bacterium | reverse complement strand
CGCCCTCGCGTTCGGGCTCGGAGGCGATCGAATAACTGCGCTGGGCCTGGTAGCCATCCTCCGCGATCAGGCGGATATCGTAGTGCTGGCCGGCGCGGTGACGCATCCAGGCGGGCAGTGTCAGTGTGAACGACTTTACTTCGGCGGTTTCAGGCTTGATGACTTTGACGGAAGCGATTTGCCAGTTGAGGGTTGGTTTCATCGTCCCTCCTAATCATTCCAGTACCTTTGTTCCTTCCACGGATCGCCGCGGTTGTGATAACCGGCCGATTCCCAGAAGCCGGGCCGATCCTTCTCCATGAGCACGATGCCGCGGATCCACTTGGCGCTTTTCCAGAAGTACAGGTGCGGCACGACCATACGCGCCGGACCGCCGTGCGCAGGTTCAAGGGGTTTATCGTCGTATTTCAGCGCAATGAAAGCCTGGCCGTTGACGATATCGGTCAGAGGCATGTTCGTGGTGTAACCGCCGTCGCTGTAGGCAGTGATGAACATTGCCTTTCGATCCAGCTCGACATGCTCGAGCAGGGTATCGAGGCTGACGCCTTCCCACTTCATGTCGAGTTTCGTCCATTTGGTGACGCAGGAAATGTCCACTACGTATTGCTGCATGGGGACCTGGAGGAACTCCTGCCACGTCCACGAGACCTTTTCCCGGACAAGCCCGTCGATGGTAAATGTCCACTGATCGAGCGGGGTATAGGGTGTGGGTCCTGCGGAGAGGACAGGAAAGTCGTTGGTGAGATACTGGCCGGGCGGGATGCGGTCCTTTTTTTCTCCTCCGCGCCGCTTGCCGACAAAACCGCGCGAGACAAATCGTTCCTCTGACATGGTTGCTCCTTTACCGGTAAAGTCCACAGATTTGGACAACCTTGCTCTACTTTGCTGGTCTTAGTGTATAACGAGGCAGGGTCAGAGTCAAGCAGTAATTCTGCAGATTATTTTTCACCTTGACGGTTGCTGCCCTAAGCGGTATGATGTGGTCACACAGGTGACCACATGAAAAGGAAGAAGCCACCCAGGACGGAAGAGATCGGCATTCGCGAGTTGAAATCGCGCGCCTCTGAAGTAGTCCGGGCGGTGAAAGAGGAACGCGCCCGCTATGTTGTAACACAGCGCGGGAAACCCGTCGCAGCCATCATCCCGATGGATGCCATGTTGCCCGAGAAGAAAGATGATGGATGGGAAAAATTGTTGGCAATCCGCGCAAGGCTTGCCAAGGACAAAAGTAAAAAGAAAAGTTCCCTAGAGATCCTCTCGGAGATGCGCAGATGAGGGCTCCGGTCACCGTGGATGCCAGCGTCTTTGTCAATGCTCTCAGCCCTGATGAGGATGAAAGTGACGAGAGCGCGCAATTTATATCCCGATTGAAACACGAGGGCGTGGTGCTCATACAGCCAACCTTGTTTATCCCCGAGGTGGTTGCTTCCGTTGCCCGAAAGCAGGATAGTGCGAATATTGCCCTGGAAATTCTGCCAGAGCTCAAAAAGCTCCCCAAATTGACACTGGTTGACCTTGACAATGACTTTGCAGACTTTGCCAGTGAAGTTGCTGCTAATCACCGTCTACGCGGCAGCGACGCGGTCTATGCCGCGGTGGCTCTCCGTTTTGGGACAGAGTTTATCACCTTGGACAAGGAGCAACTAGACAGATTGCCAAAGGTCGTGGCGGTGCGAGCACCCTGAAATCAAGGCTGAGGAACGTTCCCGGCCAGCCCCAGCTCCGGGGCGATTTTTCGCATGGCTTGAATTACATTCCCCACATGCTCCCATAACTCGATCCCGAATTCCTGCGCGGCATGTTCCATCTCTGTCCGCGAGGTGCCGGCTGCGAAAGCCTTGTCCTTCCATTTCTTTTTGACAGAAGAAGCCTCGAGATCATATAACGAGCGTGAGGGACGCACCAGTGCGACCGCGGTGATCAGACCTGTGATCTCATCACAGGCGACAATGGCTTTGCGCACCAGGGTGTCCCGCGGCATATTCAGGTGATCGGCGTGGCTCAAAATATCCTGGATGATATCCTCCGGAACGCCACGCGCGCGCAGGATCGGCGCGCCGTCCTGGGGATGCTGTTCGAGCGTCGGGTGGATCTCCCAGTCGAAATCGTGAAGCAGGCCGATCAGCCCCCATCTCTCCACATCCTCGCCAAATTTCTCGGCGTAGAAGCGCATGGCGGCTTCGACAGAGAGCATGTGGCGCACAAGACCTTCGTTTTTTACATATTCACGAACAAGGGCAAGAGCTTCGTTGCGGGTCATTATTATTCCTCTACATGTCATTGCGAGCCCCGTCGGTCGAGTAGGCGGTGCCTGTCCGCCATATCGAGACCAATGGCGAAGCAATCTCCGAATCACATCAGATTGCTTCGGGCCGGGTTTCGACGCTAGTGCCTCTCAACCATCAGCCATCGCAATGACGGTTTAGATACTTGTCGAAGTCTCCAGGCCGTACTGCGTAGCAAGTTCATCGAGCAGGATCTCGACTTCGTCGAGGAAGTGATCCAATCCTTCTAGCCGCCCTTCAAAGTCAGCACCCGTGAGGCGGAGACGGCTGCAAGCGGATCGCCAGGCTTCCACGGCAGGTTCGGGGAGGACGTCGACCGCGAAACTCCATGTCTGCAGCAAGGGCCAGAGGGCAGCACGCGGATTCTCGCTCACGAGCATGGCCCTGATCGCCTTTTCATAGTAATTCACGCGTGCAGGATGAATGCGCGTATCCACGCGACTGTTCCCCATCGCCGATTCGAAAGCCTGCCTCCATTCCGGGAGCCATTCATTCAATGTGGACGATCGCAGCTCTGAGGCGCCGAGCAGGCTCATGAGGGCTGCATTCATCTCCGGGCGCTGCGCGGTCTCTGCCCGCGAGGGAAAATCCAGCATCAGACGGCGCTCCTGCAGCGGCGGCCCGGAGAGCTCCGCTACGGCATTGACCGCGTGATACAGTGACTTCATAAATTGTGTTATATCATGGGGAGTAACCGACTCACCGGTCTCAAGCAGATCGCGCCAGATGCCGCGCCCGTGAGAGAGCAGGATGCGGGAGCGCTTGAGGGCGGGCGCGGGCGCGTTGAACTCGAACCCGGCGCGCAAACCCGCCTGCACGAACTCAAAAAACTTCTCACGCTCGAAAAGCAGCATGGGGTCGTACATCTCCCAGCCCAGCCAGGGGTCGAGGCGCAGCTCGCGCGGCCGCTTGAACTCCGCCCGGGCGCGGTGACTGATGTCGAGGTGGAAATCGGGTGTGAGCTTGACGAATTCGCGCCTGGGCTTTGGCTCGCTCGCATGGACAAAAATGATGTCGATATCCGCAGTGCCCCCGAGCATGGGATCGCTGTCGGAGACAAGTGAACCCGTCAGATAGGCCGCGATGATATCATGGTCGTTGAAGGCGCGCTCCTGTGCGGTCTCCTTGGCAAGTCGAATCAGTGATTCACGCGTGACCCGCATACATGATCCTCGGTCTACAACAGTTTGTCGAACGGTTAGAGCCGTTGCGGTGAGCCATCGAAAGCGTAATTAACTCTCAGTTAAGAACAACGCCTGTTGGAACGGCGGCAGGCTCAGGCTTTGTCTGATGCGGTTCTCTATCGCTTTGAGATGCTCGGTATTCTGAATAATATTCAGATTGTTTGTGTCAATGGTTAAAACAGGCGTGTGGTCAAAAGGCTTCGCAAAGAAATCGTCATAGGCGTGGTTGAGCTCGTCAATATACGAGCGTTCCATCTGGCGCTCGTACGGGCGGTCACGCAGGGCAATGCGCTGCATAAGGGTGTCAGTGCTGGCCTGCAGATATACGATCAGATCCGGCTTCTGGATTTTTTCTGCCAGCGCTTCATGCACTCGGTAATACATATCGAGTTCATCGCCCTTGAGGTTGATCTGCGCGAAGAGCGCATCCTTGGCAAACGTATAATCGGCGAACAGGTTCATTCCGGAAGCGAGGAGCTCGTGAACGGTGCGGCGCTGCTGGTGATAACGGCTCAATAGAAAGAAGATCTGCGTTTGAAACGCATAGCGCTCCCGGTCGCTGTAGAAATCGGATAGAAAGGGGTTCTCCTCAAAGACCTCCAGAAGGATTTCGGCGTCAAACAGGGGTTGAAGAAGGCGGGCCAGGGTCGTCTTGCCGACTCCGATGACCCCTTCGATGGCAATGTACATGGGTAGGCTCCAGAAGTGAAGTCCCGCGGAGCGGCCCCGCCACGAACACGCGGGATCTGCGAGATGGCGCCCGCAAAGCGGAGCGCTCATGAGTTAAGGATACCATAACCCTTCGACTTCGCTCAGGGTGTTTCAGGTTTCAGCTACTGGGAGGCCCGAGAATCAGAGTCCCTTGCCCGCGCGCAGCGATTCACCGTTAAGGAAGAACTTAACGGTTCTCCAGGGACTTTTCCTACGGTGATGAACTATGGAAAATTGAAGATAGGTGTTTGTGATTCCTAAGCCAATTTGTGTGGGCGCGAGACTGTCAAATACAGCCCGATCAACAAGATGAATACACCCACCAGGTAGACCGGGATCGCCTCGAGCGAGAAGTTTTGTGCAAGTACGCCGGCCAGGCTCGGCACAACTGCCCCGCCAAAACCAGCCGCGGCGATCTGCATCCCAATCGTATTCGCTGCATGCTGCTCGCCGACCCTTGCCCGCGTTCCGGAGACCAGTCCGGGGAAAATCGGTGCGATGGCGAAGCCGATCAGCGAGACGGCGATAATGCTCGCCTGTGGGAAGGGATTCCACCATAACATCAGGGAACCGCCCAGCGCCACCAGAAATCCCACCTTCAGCAGGTTCGCGGTCCCCAAGCTTCGTGTGAGCAGACCGGCCAAGATGCGTCCAACCGTGAAGGTGGCCCAATAACTGCCGGCCCACAAACCTGCCACTCCCACCGGCACATCCCGCGAAAGCGTCAGGAGCGAGTACGTCCAGCTGCCGAAGGAGAGCTCCGCGCCGGTGTACAGGAAGAAAAGCAGCAGATTGAGCCATACGACCGGCTGCCGAAGCGTCTCCCCAAACGGCGTACGGTACTCCATCAGATGCCGTTCCTGCTCCGGCGCATGAGGCACACCGCCGTTCTGCCACATGCGCACCGTTAGAAGAAAACTGGCCGCCAGCAGCAATTGGGCGCCGCCAACCACCTGATACCCCAGCCGCCAGGAGTTGAAAAAGGTTAACCCGGCCGTCATGATGATCGGACCGAGCGTTACCCCAAAGCCAAAACTGGCATGCAGCCACTGCATCAGTCCCTCCCCAAAATGGGAGGCTACGTAGGTATTGAGCCCGGCATCGATCGCGCCGGCGCCCAGACCGGAGACCACGCCGAGCAGCACGATCAGCCACCAGGAAGGGACCAGAGTATAGCCCAGCAGGGCCGAGGCCGTCAGTGCGCAGCTGGCCGCAAGCGTCGCGCCAACGCCCAGCCGGGCGATGATCTTGCCACTGAGAAAACTTGAGACCATATAGCCGGTCGTTATGGCGAAAAATAGTGCTCCCACCGAATCCAAACGCAGACCGAAGTTTTCGCGGATGGAAGGCCAGGCAACGCCAAAAAGCCCGTCTGGCATGCCCAGAGAGATAAAGGCGATATAGGCCAGGGTGATCAGGCCGATTTTAGAACGAGAGGAAATATTCGTGATTGCCGTCAAGATGATTACCACCTGTCCAGGTATCAGTGAAAATTCAACTGTCGGATTTTATCACGGGCGGGTCTCAAAATTGATCCGCCCTGAAGCAGGTACTCGGCAAATGAGGAAAAGAAAAGAGGAAAGATGAAGGACGTTGAGTCACTCTTCTTTCCTCTCTCCTGTTTCTGTTTTTCGTACCGTTGGATTAGCTTGCTGGGATTACTTCCGCTGCCGCGTCTTCCTGCTTCTTGAACTGGCTCATATACAGGTCGTAATAGAAGCCCTGATTTGCGAGCAGTTCCTCGTGTTTACCGCGTTCGACGATCTGGCCATCCTTGAGGAAAAGGATTATGTCGGCGTTGCGGATGGTGGACAGGCGGTGGGCGATGACAAATGCGGTCCGTCCCTCGAGAAGCTGGTCAAAAGCTCTCTGGATCAGGCGCTCGGTGCGCGTGTCCACGCTGGAGGTGGCCTCATCCAGGATCAGGATGCGCGGGTCCGCGAGCGCGGCGCGGGCAATCGAGAGCAGCTGGCGCTGTCCCTGCGAGAGGCCGGAGCCGCGTTCGCCGAGCACGGTCTGATATTTCTCCGGTAAGCGCTCGATGAACGAATCGGCGTTGGCGAGCTTGATGGCCGCCACGACCTCTTCGTCCGTCGCTCTTGGCCGACCAAAGCGGACGTTCTCCATGACGGTTGTGCTGAACAGGAAGGTATCCTGGAGCACGATGCCGATCTGCTCACGCAGACTCTTCATGCTGACGTCGCGCACGTCGATCCCGTCGATTTCGACCGAGCCGCTGGTCACGTCATAGAAGCGCGGGATCAGGTTGATAATGGTGGTCTTGCCCGCGCCGGTCGGGCCGACGATGGCGACCGTCTGCCCGGGCTGCGCGGTGAATGAGACATCCCTCAATACAGGCACGCCATCCTCATAAGAGTGGGTGGCGTTTTTGAACTCGACCAGTCCCTTGATTTCCGGCATCTCCTGTGCGGCAGGTTTATTATTGACGGCAGGCTTCTCGTCGAGGATGTTGAAGATGCGCTCGGCGCCTGCAATGGCGTTCTGAATGTTCGTCCATAACACGGCAATTTGCTGGATGGGCTGGTTGAAGCGCTGGACATAGGCGAGGAAGGTCACCACCAGACCCAAGGTGACCGTTGTCCCAAACAATGTCTGCCCGCTGAGCAGATACCAGCCGCCTACGCCGGTGACGATGGCTAGGCCGACATACGAGAAGGCCTCCAGCGTCGGGGCGAGCGCGGAGGTATAGGCCACAGCGCGTACGTTGGCGTCACGGTTGGCAGCATTGACTTCCTTGAACTGTTCGATGTTCTCGTCGGCCCGGTTGAAGGCCTGCACTTCGCGGACGGCAGAAATGCTCTCCTGCAGCTCGGCGTTGACGTTGCCGATCTCTTCGCGCGAAACGCGGAAGGCTCTGCGCGCCTGTTCCGAGAAGTACCAGGTCGCAATGAACATGACCGGCGCAACAGACAGGGAAAGCAGCGCGAACGGCAGATTCGCCGCTGCCATGTTATAGGCAACCCAGACCAGCAATAGGATCCCACTGAACACGTTGACCAGCGCGAAGGAGAACGCCTGCTCGATGGCGCTCGTATCATTCGTGATGCGGCTCATCAGGTCACCGGCCTCGTGCCTGGAGTAATAACTCAGCGACAGTCGGTGTAATTGCTCGAAGACCTGCACGCGCAGGACGCGCAATACGTGCTGGCCCGTCCACGCCATGGTGAAGAAGGTCAGGCCCGTGACGATCGCGCCGAGCAAGTATAGCGCGGCCATCACCAGGACAAGGCGGAACAGCCCCTCGATGCGCTGGTCGCCGGTCATCGTCGCGGGGTCCGGGGGCGCGAATCCGCCCAAGGTGTAGGCGCTGTAAATCAGCCTGCGCGTGAGCGAGAACGCAGAGGGATCGTCCGTGGCGAGGTAGCAGCTTAAAGCAGTTTGGGCGCTGTCCTGAGCCTGTTGGAGGGGAGAGAATCCCTCAAACGCAGAAACCCCCGCAGGGACAAGGAAACAATCCGTTGCCTGGCCCATCAACTCGGGGGTTGTCACCTGCGTCCACGTGGAAATGACAACAAAGACGACCGCCAGCGCGATCATGTACCAGTACTGGCCGAAGTAGCTGCCCAGGCGGGCGAGGGTCTCGCCCAATGCACGAGGCTTGATCGTTTCCTGATTGAGCATTCCGCCAAAACGACCGTGCATCATCGGACACCTTCCTTTGCAGGCCCGGCAAGTTCGGCTTCGTAGGCCAGAATCTGTGAGTTGTAAATTTCGGCGTAGATCGCGCTCTCTTCCATCAGGTCGGCGTGCCTGCCCTGTGCGACGATCTCGCCCTTTTCCAGGACGAGGATCTGGTCGGCGTTGATCACGGTGCTGATCCGCTGCGCGATGACAAACGAGGTGCGGCCTTCCATCAATGTATCGAGAGCTTTTTGAATTTGCGCTTCGGTGTTGAGGTCCACGCTCGAGGTTGAGTCGTCGAGGATGAGAATGCGCGGGTTCAGAAGCAGGGCGCGGGCGATGGCGATGCGCTGTTTCTGCCCGCCAGAAAGCGTCTGGCCGCGCTCGCCGACGTGTGTGTGGTAGCCCTCGGGGAAGGACAGGATGAAGTCATGCGCGGCCGCGGCCTTCGCGGCAGACTCGATCTCCGCCTGTGAGGCCTCCGGCTTGCCAAAGGCAATATTTTCGCGGATCGTGCCGCTGAACAGGGTCGTTTCCTGCAGCACAATTCCGATCTGCGAACGGAGCGAATCGAGGCTGATATCGCGCAGGTCGTAGCCGTCGATCGTAATCCTGCCCTCGCTCGGGTCGTAGAAGCGCGGCAGCAGGTTGATGATGGTCGTCTTGCCGGAGCCCGTCGCGCCGAGGAGTGCAATGGTCTCGCCTGCTTTGGCTTCAAACGAGACGTTGTTCAAAACAGGCTCCCCGCCCCCGAAGTAACGGAAGGTCACATTCTCGAATTTCACATTCCCTTTGACCTTGGGAAGCTGGAGCGCGCCCGGCTTATCGACGATGTCCGACTTCGCATCCAGGATCTCGAAGATCCGCTCGGCAGAGGCGCCGGCCTGCCCCATCTGCGTAATGATCATGCCGAACATCATGATCGGGAAGAACAGGTACATCAAATAGAGTGAGAATTCCTGCCAGGCGCCCAGACTCAACGTGCCCACAATAATTTGCTTCCCACCCAGGTAAAGGATCGCGGCCTGCCCGAGATTCGCCACCAGAAAGATGAACGGGAACATGAACGTGAACAGACGTGAGACCGCGATCTGCTGGTTCATCGTATCGTCCGCGGCGTGCATGAATTTCGCCTGTTGTTGCTTTTCACGCGTGAAGGCCTTGATCACCTTGATGCCCGCCAGGTTTTCCTGCAGGACCGTATTCAGGTGAGAGAGCTTTTGCTGCACTTTCGTGAACATCGGCTGGGCGAGGCTCGCAAAGATCACAAAGGTCACGATCGCGATCGGCAGGATCGGCATCGCGGTCCAGGCGAGCGCGACATTGGATGTGAACAAAATGATGACCGTGCCTGCCAGCAGGATGACCGCGCCGACGAGCTGCAGCAGTCCCTGCCCGATGAACAGCCGGACTTTTTCCACATCGTCGGTGGCGCGGATCATCAATTGTCCCGTCTGATTCCTGTCGTGATAGGAGAAGGATAGATTGTGGATCTTTGCGTACAGGTCGTTGCGGAGGTCGTAGGCGACGGCCTGGGAATTCTTCTCCGCCCAGAAGGCCTGCAGGAAGGCGAAAATCCCGCGTAATGCCGCGAAAATGACAATGGCGACCAGGGCATATAGGAGAGCCTGCGGCGCGCTCGTGACATCCGCTTCCAACTGGACCCTGAGCTGGTCCAGCGTTACGGACTCCGGTCTCCCCGTGGCTTCGAGGATCCTCGGCAGCGCCGCGCCGACGAATTGTGCCGGCATCTGATCGAGAGCCCGCAAGATTTGCTCGCCGATGTAACCGCTGGTGACCGCGTCGATGACATTGCGGATCATGCGGGGCACGGCCAGCTGCGATAGGGTCGCGACGATTAGAAAGATATAGGGCAGCGCGGCCTGCTGCCTGTAGCGCGTTAGATACCGGATGGCGCGGCCAATGCCCTTCAACGAAGAGTTCTGTCCGCGCTTGCGGGCGTGGGGTTGGGTGAGGGTGGCTTGCATGGATTCCTTTTGGGTAATTGGTTATTGGTGATTGGAGATTAGAGACAAGAGATTTGCCTTGAGATGATCACAAGCTTTCGGTAGGTAGTCAAGAGTGTATGGCCCATTTGTGAACTGAATATGAAGCGGCGAGGTAGGCAGTATACAAGTACACGGATGGATAGTAAGCCAAGTTCCTATATAGACCGGTCTATATAATTCCTAGTTTTCCTGTTTCGCTCGCTCAGTTAGTATCCTCAGGGCTTCTATCACTGTATCACGTTCCTGGGCGGTTAATTCCGCAGCCAGCCGATCCACCCAGCGATGGCGTTCTTCCATGCCCTGCCGGATCAACTTTCTGCCTTTGTCGGTCAGGCTCAACCGTTTGGCGCGGCGGTCGTTCGGGTCCTCTTCTCGCTGTATCAGTCCACTCTGGACAAGTTTATCGACCAGCTGGCTGGCAGCCGCGTTGGTGATGTCGAAACTCTCGCCGATATCGCCGATCCCGCAATCGCCGCGATGATGCAGCTGCATTAAGATGCTGAACTGCGGCATGGAAAGGCCCGTAGACTTGGCAAAGAGATGCCAGCTGCGCATCGAGCGATGCATGAATATATCCATCCATGAACGGATGGCCTGTTCGAACTCGAGAGACTTCATTATAGTTAAGCTTTCTTTTTAGTTAAGCAGGCTTAACTTTATGCCCCTTTTGGCTTTTTGTCAAGACAGCGAAATTAAGAGAGGTAGTAGAGAAGATACAGGTATTTTTGCTTCCTGGTGAAGTCTTATTTACCGTTTTGCCTCCAAACCGAGCGCGGGGATCGGAGCAAGCTCCTCACTGTATAACCAGCTATCGAAGAACGCGCTGAGTTCCTTCCCGCTCACTTCTTCTGCCATAGCGATAAAGTTGGCAGTCGTAGCATTACCACCCTCATACTCTTCATGGTATGTTTTCAGAATTTCAAAGAAGACCTCATCCCCTACTTCGAGGCGCAAGGCATGTAATCCCAGTGCCCCCCAGTAATAGACACCTGCATTGAACAGCCGATCCGCGGGCGGGTCGCCCGGGGGCGGCAAGGCTTCTTGATTTTCGAGGACGAAACGATACAGTTCCCGGATCCATGCATCCAGCGCGGCTGGTCCCTCCGTATGTTCGGTCCACAGTCCCTGTGCATACGTGGCAAAGCTCTCGTTGAGCCAGATGTCGCGCCAATCTGCCAGGCTGACGCTGTTCCCAAACCATTGGTGTGCCAGCTCATGCGCGACGACCTGTTCACTGCTCTCCACATGAGCCGGCTCGATCATGTCCAGGCCGAAGATGGACAGAGTTTGTGTCTCCAGGGCCGCGCCGAGGCGGGTATCCAGCACGAGCGCGCCATAGACCTCAAACGGATACAGCCCAAAGAGCTCGCTAAAGTACACGAGCATTTCGTCCTGGCGCTCGAACGGTCTGCGAATATTTTCAGGCAAACCCGTCGAATAATAATTCCGGATGGGAATCCCGTTCTCTGCCTGCGAAGTTTCCAGGTCGAACTCGTCGATGTTGACGGTGGCGAGGTAGCTTGCCATCGGGTCACGCGCCTCGAACAGGAACGTGGTCGTCTCCCCGTGATCGATCGTTTCGGTCAGCACCCCATTGGCCGCGACTTCGAACGGCTCGGGCACCGTCACCCGGAAGGTGTAGGATGCTTTATCCAGCGGATGGTCGTTCACGGGAAAAAAACTCGCGGCGCCATCCGGCTCGCTCAACACGAAACTGCCGCCATCAAAAGGGATCCAGCCGGTTTGGAAGGGAAGCGCCACCGAACGCACCTGTTCCGGCGAGCCTTCATATTGAACCTCCACGGTAAACAATTCGTTCTCACTTAGCGGAGTGGAAGGTGTAATCGTCAGCTCCTGGCTGCGGCGTCTATGATCGGCGGGCTGGCCGTTTACCGTAACTTCTTCAATTTCAAAACCGATGAAATCCAGGTTGAAGCTGCTCAGGTTCTGGGTTGCTCGAGCCTCGATGGTAGTCATGCCGTCGAGGTCACTGGTCGCTACGTCGTTGATGTTGAGTTCCAACGTGTAGTGCTGTACATCGTAGCCGCCGTTGCCAAAATCGGGATAGAGCGAGTCGCCTACTCCGGGAGCACCGGAATTCGCCGCGCGATCCGGCGTTCTTGAAGGCTCTGTCACCGTTGCTGTTTCTGTCGGCGTTATAACTGTTAAGGTGGGTGTTGCATTCGCTGTGCTTCCACTGCAGCCTGCCAGGGATATCAGAGTTATGGCCAGAGCAATAAGAAGCCGATAAAGATACAAATGAGGCATGAATTCCTTCTTTATAAGTCAATCTCTGTCTTGCCTGCATCCACGGGCAATTGCGGACGCTGGCGGCTGCGGGCAATGAAACGTCGGATCGCGGGTAATCGTACTGCGAATAAAAATACTACAGTGAGCGTATAGACCAAAACCCAATCATGTATATCCCTCTCCAGCCAGAAGTAATGCAAGATACTCAGCGGGACCGCAAAATACACTAAACGGTGCAGGACCTTCCAGCGCCTGCCCAGGCGCCTCTGCCAACCGTTCGTCGAGGTCAGCGCCAGCGGGATGAGCAGCGCGAAGGCCAAGAGGCCGATGCTCATCGCGCGGCGCTCACCCAGATCACGCAGGATCAATGCCCAGTCAAAGCCATTGCTGAGCCAGGCGTACGCCAGCAGGTGTAGGGTGATGTAAGAAAACCCGTACACACCCAGCGAACGGCGCATGGTAACCAGTTGTGATTTGCCCGTTAGAGTGATGAGGGGGGTGATCGCAAATGCTGCCACAATGAGCGCCAGGCCAGCCGCGCCGAATCGGATGATCAGATGCCGGTCCAGGACGATCGGCAGCGTGCCCGTGACATATTCATATGCGGTCAGGGCCAAAGGTAAAGCTGCTATAACGTGGACCAGTATATTTCGCCATCGCGGGAGACGCGTCATAATTTGTATTTACAGCTCATCTCAAAGAGGCCTCTTGCAGAAACCTCAAAATAACCGCGGCGACACAGAGTCAGGGAGTTCATAAATTTTTCTCAGTGTCTCCATGACTCTGTGGTCTAAGAAAGATGCTTCGACTACGGGTCGGCAACCGCGACCCTCCGCTCAGCGCGAGGGCCATTTAGAAACTTTGACCGAAGTCCTCTGCAAAGTCGCGCCAGACGCTGTGGATGTGGGTGCCGCGATTCCGTGAGTTGTCATGTTCCAATAAAAAGGTGGGGCCCTGTAAGCGGTAGTAGTGCGGGCGCTGCGCCTCGAGCGGGCCGGCCCAGGCGAAGATCAAGTTCTCGATGCCGGCCGCCTGCAACCGGTCCAGGTGGGAAGCGGCGATCAGCTCCGGCAGGGTGTCGAGGTATTTATGGATAACCTCCATGACGAGCGTTTGCTGGTTGGCATTTAGATTGGAGACAGAAATGCCGATGGATTCCAATGGAGATACATATGCCTCGTTTTGTGTGACATGGCGTCCGAGCGTATCCTGCTGAAAAATCGCAACGGCGCGTTGATTTTCGTCCAGTGAAGTGACCAATTCACGCGCGGCCCATTCTTCACGCTCCATGGCCTTCAGGCCGGCATTGTTGACTGTCGGCCACGCGCCGAGGAAGAACGGCGTGACCGAAAGCTTGCCATTGATGACGTTGAAACGCCGCGAGAGATGATGTCCTTCCCATCTCCAGCCCCAGGGTTCGACCCCCGGCGTGCCGAACACCGTCACGTAGTAGAGCTCGGGGTCGTTGCCCAGATCGTTCTGCAGTGAGATGATGTCGAGGGATTTCTGCAGACCATAGCCAGACAGACTGGTTTGTAACAGAGCAAAGGCCGCGTCACGCTGGGAAGTTCCCATTTCGCGGAGCGGCAGACCGTTGCGCGGATAATTGCGGGGTGTGGTCCAGTGCCAGCGTGTCAGTTCCGGATCACTGAAGGAATACGTGGATTTTGTCCGCTGCGCTTCGTCCAGCGAATCGAGGTAGCGCACGGCCCGGCCGGCAATCTCGTCGATCAGCGTGCTGACGGTTGGACCGGCCGTTGGGGCCGTCCCGGGCGCGGCTGTCGCCGAGGGGGCAGGAATATCGGTTGGAATACGGGTCGGAAACGGGGACGGTGTGGGCAGTAAAGCCTCGGTCGCCCGGGCAAGGGGCGAGCAGGCGGCCAAACCCCCGAGCATGCCCAGTGCGCCTACTTTCAATGCGTCCCTCCGGGAGAGCTTTTTCGACATGGCTGTACCTCCAAAAAGCAGAACACAGAAACAAGTAAGTACACTTAACTTTATGCGCGAAGCAAGTTAAGTCAAGGAAAAGAGGATGAGAGGCGTATTAGAAAATTTAACAGACGGAAGTAAGAAGTTCGTAACCAAACAGAAGAAGATTAGTCTTCAGCATCCTGGAGTGCATACGCGATGGCCTGCTCCATCGTCATCGCCCGGCCTTCGTTCCAGATTGCCGCATATCGTTCCTTGCCTAACTTCTTCCGCAGGGAGTTGAGATTTTTCTTATACCTGGCCTGATCGACCGGATCAATGACCGAGCCGATGGAGGAGCGCAGCGCGGCTGCGGTGCCGAACAGGCGTACCGCTTTCTCTGCCTGCCCCTGTGCCATAGCGACCCCTGCCAGGCGCTCGAGGCACCAGGCACTGCCGCCCTTGTCACCGATTTGCTGCCGAACTTTCAAGCTCTCGCCCAGCTGTTTAATTGCGCGCTCCCAATCTCGCTCGCGCATGGCGACCCAGCCCAACATACCGAGCGAAACACCAATACCCCATTTGTTGCCGAGTTGCCGACGTACTTCGAGGCTCTCTTCCATCAGTTGTGTCGCACGAGCGTAATCACCCTGCCGCAGGGCTACTTCCCCCAGGCCAGAAAGCTCAAAGCCCATACTCCGTGCATCTCCCAACTGTCGAGATAGCGTTAATGCCTCCTGAAGTCGAGTGCTGGCTAAATCATGATCTCCTGATCGCAGCGCGGCCCACCCCAAGCTGATGAGCGCGCGGGCGATACCATGTTTATCCTTTAACTCACGCCAGGTCATCAACGCCTCTTCCAAAAAGCGAGACGCAGACGCATAAGCACCCCGCTCTGTCGCGGCATTGCCCAACTTGATGAGCATTGATGCGATGCCTTGCCTGTCTCCTAGTTTGCGGTAGATCCTCAGACTCTCTTCGGCAAATGAGCCGGTCGCCGGATAATCACTTTGCCGGTAGGCAAGCTCTGCTGCCCGGGCGAGCAACCTGGCGCGTGCGGCCGTTTGCCCTTGGGCAAACTCCTTCGAAAGGATAGCGGAGAGCCGTTCGCGTCCCTCGCTAAAATGCCCATGCATTTCCCAGAAATATCCGAGTGCAGCAGCTAATCGCAAACATAATTCTTGGGTGCCTGCTGTAGACTTGCTCCAGTCTAACGCCGCGCGCAGGTTGTCATGCTCCTGCTCCATTCGATACATCCATTCAACCTGCTCCGGGCTCTCCAATCCGGCTTCTGCGTGCTCGGCCAGCTTGAGGAAAAAACGTACATGCCGGTGTCGAACCTCTTCTTGCTCCCCACTGGCCTCCAGTTGCTCCAGCCCAAACTCGCGCAGCAGCTCCAGCATGGCAAAACGCGGACCACCGTCCGTATCCTCCACCTCTCGCAGCATACTTTTATCCAGCAGCGAGCCCAATTGGTCCAGAATAGGGAACTGCGCCGGATCATCGCCAGCCACCTCTTCAACCGCATGGACGGTACAGCCGCCGACGAAAACCGATATCCGCCGGAACAATCTCTGCTCATGTTCTTCAAGCAGATCGTAACTCCAGGCAATGGCATCCCGCAGGGTTTGCTGGCGTGCGGGCAGGTCGCGCCCGCCGGACGTTAAAAATTCCAGCCGTTTCCCGAGGCGTGCGAGCATCGAACGTGGCGGCAGCAGCTTGATGCGTGCTGCTGCCAACTCGATTGCCAGCGGCAGTCCCTCCAGCCGGTGACAGATCTCGGCAACCACTGGTGCCGTTTCATTCGTGACGCGAAAGTCAGGCCTGACCGCCTGGGCGCGCTGGATGAACAATTTGACGGCGGCATATTGCGCGATCGCTTCGGGCGGCAACTGAGAGAGATTCGGCAGAGCCAACGGCGGCACCGGGTAAATGCGCTCACCGCGGATGCGCAGGGCCTCCCGGCTGGTGACCAGGATCTTTAATTGTCCGCATGCCGCTAACAACTGGGCCGCGAGTGGTGCGCTGTCGATGACCTGCTCAAAGTTGTCCAGCAACAGCAGCAACGTTCTGCTCTGCAAATAATCCTTTAGGGTCTCGACGATAGGCTGTCCAGCCGTCTCCGTGACACCCAATGTTTGGGCGATGGTCGAAGCGACGAGCCCCGGATCCGTAACCGGTGCCAGGGCAGCGAAAAACACGCCATCATGAAAATCATCGACCAGCTCGGAGGCCACTTGTAGTGCCAAACGCGTTTTGCCGCTCCCTCCCGGACCCGTTAAAGTCAAGAGCCGGCCATCCGAAAGCAGCTGCTTGATATCGGCAATTTCGCTGGAGCGCCCGATAAAACTGGTCAGCAGGACGGGCAAATTATTCGGGGCTCTGAGTGATTTGAGCGGCGGAAAGTCAGAGGGCAAACCGGTGATGATGAGCTGATAGAGATGCTTGGGCCGGCGCAGATCCTTCAGGCGGTGTTCCCCTAGGTCGCGCAAAGTCACCCCGTCGGGTAGTTCGGTCGCGATCAAATCGACCGTGGTTTGTGAGAGCAGCACCTGCCCGCCATACCCGGCGGCGGCGATCCGGGCCGCGCGATGCACATCGATGCCCACATAACCTGATGAGCTGATCTGCGGCTCGCCCGTATGCAGGCCCATGCGCACGCGCACCATGACACCATCCATCCACGGATGGGCATTGAGGGCACGTTGGGCCTTTACGACGGCGTGGATTGCATCTACAGCACTCGAGAACGCAACGAAAAATGAATCGCCCTGCGTGCCCACCACGCTCCCATGGTGATTCTCGCATATTTCCTGTAAGAGTTGCTGGTGTTCCTCAAGCAGAGTGGTATATTTCTCACCCAATTGCTGCAGGAGACGCGTCGAGCCCTCGATATCGGTAAATAAGAACGTTACGGTTCCCGAAGGAAGGTGCCCGCTTAAGTTTATCGAAGGGTTAGCCATCGTTTTCCTTTAAAGAGTATGCGATGGGCTGCTCCAACGTCATGGCGCGGCCTCTACAAGATGCTGCCAATCTTATCTCTTCAAGTCGATTACGTGCAGTCTGAGGAACTGTTTCAATCACAATACGATTATAAAGCTTCCACTTAAATCTCCCAAAACTCGCCGGGGAATGGTAATATCCTATTGCATCGTTCAGGTCAGGGGCTGGGAGATGCATCCACTGTTTTACCAGAATCCCATAGGGATAGGCAATGATGGTACCAGAGTAAGGAATGCCAGGGGAACAAAGACGGAACGGACGCGGTTAAATCTATAGACGTTCAGGCGAACATGGCACGAATCTTCATCAGTTACTCACGCAAGGATATGGGCTTCGTCCGCCGGCTGGCGGGGGATCTCGAAAAGGCCGGGTACGATGTCTGGTGGGACCTCACCGACCTGCGCGGCGGCGATGACTGGGTGCGCAGCATCCCGGCCGCGATTCAGTCGAGCGACCATTTCATCGTTGTGCTCTCCCCGGATGCTGCCGAGTCTGAATGGGTGAGGAAGGAATATACCCAGGCGTTGGGGTTACGCAAAAAGATCATTCCCGTCCTGCTTGAGCCAAGCCCTATTCCGTTCGCGCTGATCACGATCAACTATGTGAACTTTACTTCGGGAGATTATGTCGACAATCTGAACAGTCTGCTGGCTGCTTTGGGTTATACCGGAGAGCCGCCTGTTGTAGCCTCAAAGCCACTCTTGCCTCTGCCTCCCGCATTTCGCCCGTATGCCATTCCGATCTTAATTGGGGTGCTGGTCCTGCTCGCAATCTTTGCCACTTTTTTTCGCTCACCACCTGTCACACCCATGTCGACGCCTTCCGTTCTCCCGCCGACGACTGCCGCGCCGAGCATCACATTGGAGCCGGATACGCCTACCTCCAGCGCCACGCCTACCGAACCTCCAACGGCTACTTCGTCATCCACCGTCACAGCCACACGGACCCTCACGCCAACCCAACCCACAGTCACCCCATCTGCTACAAGCCAGTCCTTTCGGTCTATCGAATTGTGCGTCCAGGTAGAGCAGGATGTGGATAACATCAATGTGCGCGCCGGTCCCAGTAGCACCCTGTACGCCGTATTGGGACAAATTCCCGTGGAAACCTGCCTGCTCTTCAGGGCGGTTCATGTGAATACGATAAACGAGCGCTGGTTGCTGATCGCAGATGCTCAGACCAACCCGGAGATGAGTGTATTTGCGGGAGGATGGATCCGCGCAGATCTGTTGGGATTAGAATCAACCGACCCGATCCCGTTACCGGCTGTCACGTTGACGCCGACCCCTACCCCCAGCGATACGCCCACGATCACTCCGACGTTCACGCGCACACCGACCCCTACGTTGACCGATACCGCTACCCCCACCGATACTTCAACGCCAACCGCGACAGCCACGCCGACCGAGACCCCCACTCCTTAAACTCATCCACGCGGTTATTCTGTGATCTTCAGCTCCTCCGGAGAAGTTCTTGCCTTCCACAGCGAGGCCAGAACCGAGATCGTGAGAATGCTCGCAACGATCATGAGCGAGACCTGTACGGGGATCGGATAGTTATCGGTGAGTATCATTTTGACGCCGATGAAGGCCAATACAAAGGATAGTCCCAGTTTCAGATATTGGAACTTATCCATGACATTTGCCAGGAGAAAATATAACGCTCGCAGCCCCAGGATGGCAAAGACGTTCGAGGTGTAAACGATGAAGGGATCCTGGGTCACCGCAAAGATGGCCGGGATCGAATCGATCGCGAAGATCAGGTCTGTGCTCTCGACGATCAGCAGGACCAGGAAGAGAGGCGTTGCCATGAGGACGCCGGCCCGGCGAACGAAAAAATTTGCCCCCTCGTAGCGTTCTGTGACGGGCATTAATTTCCGGAAAAACCGGACCACCGGGTTGTTCTCAGGCTGCAGCTCTTCATGCTGAGAGAGCGCCATGCGAATCCCTGTAAAGATCAGGAAGACGCCAAAAACGTAAATCAGCCAGTGGAATTCCTTGAGCAGCGCCGCGCCGACCACGATCAGGATACCGCGCATGATCAGAGCGCCAAGGATTCCCCAGAAAAGCACACGGTGCTGGTAAGCCGCCGGCACACTGAAGTACGAGAAGATCAGGATGAAGACGAAGATATTATCGACACTCAGCGACTTCTCGATGAGATAGCCTGTAAAAAAAGCCAGCGCCGCCTCGCTATTCGAGTAGGCGCTGCCAGGCATGAGCCTGTCCCAAAAGAAATAGAGGCCTGCATTGAAGATCAATGACAGCGTTATCCAGACCACGCTCCAGATTGCAGCCTCTTTTGCCGAGATGACATGAGTCTTGCGATGGAATACACCCAGATCCAGGGCGAGCATCCCCAGCACAAACAGGTTAAAAACGATCCACAACCAGATTGTTCCTTCGAACATTGTTTCCATTCCTCGATTGAAGTATTTCCGTGGGAAATAAAAAAACGAGACCCCACGGCAGTGTTGTGGTAGTCTCGCCGCTAGTGTATGACACATACGGGCAGCCGATGGCGCGCTCGCGCCACGTATTGACGACTGACCGGTGACGCTCCGCTCCACGCGGGGCGCCATGGCTACTCCCTACTTGAGCAGGGAGATGTTAGCATAATCAGAAAAGTTCTGTCAATAATATTTTTCTTAGAATTCTATAAGCAGGGCGGTTCAGCAGGCACGTAGAATCATCCCGTCCGGTCTGGTGACGGCAGGCTTGCCCAGGCATCGTCACACTCTTCGTCAAACCCTCTTGGGTGCAGGAAGATCGTCTCGTTTGCTTTAAGGCGCTCAGTCGCAACAGAGACCACATCGCCTGAGGCGGCCAGGCGCGCCTCCGCATACCCCACTGTTCCGCGCTGCTGTAGTTTCCTTTCGTCGAGCCAGCGATCCACCAGGGAAAAATTCTGGCAGCAGTGATCGATCTCGCGATATTCAAAGCGGATTGGAACACCCTTCTTGAGAAGGGTAATATACTTCTCGCGCCTGTACCGGATCCCCGCAAGATTCTCGGCCAGATGAATCGTTGTATTGGCATCGTGCCCGACGCCCAGAAGAAGCACCTGTCCATCCAGTTCAAAGACCCTGCCGACCGGACTGTCCAGTCCGTGGGGAGGATCGATTGGATGAGGAGCGGTGATCTGTGCCGCGAGAGGACCGGCCGCGGCAAACGCATGGTTGTTGTCACCGCGAAGCACCCCCGGCAATCTCCAGAAGGTATCTGCCACAACGCCCATCTCAGGACACGGGCTGACTTTCTTATCAAAAGGATGTTCATCGTCGTAGCTCATGCTTGGCATCACGAGCGTGCCATCCGGGCCGAGCGCGGACTGTAGTGCTTTGATCAGGCCTGCCGGTCCGCCTTCCACCGGCTTTACCTTTGAAAACGAGGTGTGGACGAGGAGGATGCCTCCCGGCTTCACGCCCATTTCGAGAATCTGGCGGATCAAGTCCTGTTCGTTCATCGTTTTCATGGAAATGGGGTCGTTATGAGCGGATTGCCAGCCCAAAGTCTGAGGGGATCAACGAGTACATGTGCGCGTCGTAGACCGATTTGCCCACGACCATGCGGTTCAACAGGAGGCCTTCGTAATGAGCGCCGATCTTTTCCGCCACCCGCATGCTGCGCTGATTCCCCACCGCGATGACGATCTCTACGCGGACCAATCCTACCTTTTCAAAGGCGAACCGCGCGGCCAGTTTCGCGGCGCGCCCGGCAATGCCCTCTCCATTGCGGCTGCTGCGGACCCAGTAGCCAAGGTTGCAGTATTGATAGACAGCATGGATGCTGCTCAATGTACAGCTTCCAACGATTTCGTCCTCGCGAGTGATGGCGAAGGCAAAGAGCGTACGCTCCTCCCAGCGTGCCCGTGTAATTGTGATATATTCCCTGGCCGTCGCGACCGTATAGGCCTCGTTTGCCCAGGACATCCAGGGGCTGAGCTCCTTGAGGGACTCACGCACAGCCTGATATAACTGCGTTGTATCTTCAAAGCGAAACGGTCGAAGGAGGATATCGTCATCGATCAGCTCAACGGAAGAAGGCATGTCCCACTCCTAACAAAAGTACTGCGCCGGTATTTGAACTGAAGCTTTGCTTTTTATTTCACCCCGGGGATAAACACGTCGAAAACTTTAGGCGATGAATAAAAACATAGGGTCCCGGTCGGCGGCTTAAGTTGTAATATATTCTCTCAAATTATGTTCCACCGCATATGCCGCGGCTTCTGCCCGGTTGTTGACCCCGAGTTTCGAAAGGATACTGGAAACGTAATTCCGAACCGTGCCTTCCCCCAGGAATAACTGCTTGGCGATCTCACGGTTGGTCTTCCCTTCGGAAACCAGGAGAAGCACATGCTTCTCCTGCTGGCTCAGATGTTGAAAAGCGGAAGCTTCTTCTTCCTTCACTGCCCGGCGCACTTCCTGGAACACGCGCTGAGTGACCGCCGGGTCGAGCAGCGCCTCTCCGCGACCTACCGCTTCGAGGGCCTTCACCAGGTCATCGCTCCCGATCTGCTTCAGAATATAGCCGGATGCACCAGCGCGGATCGCGGAGAACAACATCTCATCCTCCGCGTACGATGTAAGCATGATCACCTTGATGTTCGGATGCTTATTGACGATCTGCTCACAGGCCTCGATGCCTGAAGTGCCCGGCAGGCGGATATCCATCACGACCACATCGGGTCTCAGGGTTTCTGTTTTTTCAATTGCTTCTCGCGCCGAGCTTGCTTCGCCAACAACATCGAACTGTGAATGGCGCTCGAGAAGAGATTTCAATCCCACACGCACGACTTCATGATCGTCGACAAGGATGATGCGTTGTTTGGCTGGCTGCTTTGGCATGCCCCGATTTTACCCCAAATACTCCAGATTTTCCCAAAAAAATCTCGTGAAAGCTGGTCAAAAATAATGGCCGGACACATTACGTGTCCGGCCATTGGAAGATTACCTTACTTCGCTTTGACGGTGATCGTTCTGGGTTTGACCTCTTCTGCTTTTGGCAGGGTGACGACCAGGATGCCGTTCTCAAACTCAGCATTTGCCCGATCGGCTGTGACCTGGGTAGGCAGAGGGATGGATCGCTCGAACCGCCCAAATCTGTGCTCGCGGATATGCCAGGATCTCTCCTCTGTCTCCTCTTCATGCTTCATCTCACCCCTCAACGTCAGCATATCGCCAGTGACGTTGATCTGAACGTCTTCAGCCTTCATGCCCGGCAGCATGGCCTTCACCACGATCTCGTCGTCGGTCTGGTACATATCGATCGCAGGCGCAGACCAGCCCTCCCTGCCAGAGATGGGGCGAGTAAACGCGTCATCGAAGAGACGATCCATCGCCTCACGCAGGGTCATCATCTCACGCATCGGTTCCCAGCGGGTCAGATTAGACATAACAACCTCCTCACTTGTTGTTTTTTCACCTTTTAATTGTAAAGAGCCTGCATAAGAAGTACGCAGACTCTTTGTAAAATTTTCATCAGATTTCCGGCAGGTTCACGAGGAGTTTGACGGTGCGCCTTCCTTTTTCCTTTTGTAATCCACAAAACGATAACCGACGCCGCGCTCGGTGAGGATATATTGCGGGTTGGCCGGATCTTTTTCGAGCTTCTGTCGCAAATAGTTGATATAGAGACGAACATAATGCGGCTCATCGCGGTATTCGTATCCCCAGACCTTTACGAGCAGCTGGTCATGCGTCACCACCCAGCCCGCATTCTGCACGAGGTGATAGAGCAGCCGGTATTCCGTGGGGCGCAGCTTGACCAGTTTACCTTCCAGCCACACTTCGCGGCGGTCGAAGTCGATTTTGAGGCGGTCGTCCACCTCGATAATTTCATGCATCGAGCCGCCTGCGCCCTCCGTACGGCGGATCACCGCTTTGACGCGGCCGACCATCTCGCGCGGGCTGAAGGGTTTCGTAATATAGTCATCCGCGCCCAGTTCAAGTCCGCGTACCCGGTCATCCTCCTCACCCTTGGCGGTGAGCATGATAACGGGTACATTGTTACTCTCGCGAATTGTCTCCAGTACTTCGAAGCCGTCCAGGTCGGGCATCATCACGTCGAGGAGGATGAGATCGGGGGGCACATCCCGCAATTTCTGGAGCGCCTGCCTGCCATTGAAGGCTTCCGTAACCTGAAAGCCATCATGCTCAAGGTTCATGCGGATGAAGCGCACCATGCGCTCTTCATCGTCCACGACCAGGATGCGGCGGCGGTCAAACTCTTCAGGCATGGATCATTCCCTTACGAATCCAATCAGGCTTTCTTCCTCTTCGCTTTCAAGGATCTCGATCAAGGTCAGCTTGTCGATCGGCCAGATCACCTTGACTACGTTGTGCTCGAGATAATGGATATCCTTTCCATCGCGCATACGCGGATTGCTAACCACCACAATCGTATCGGTGGATTTCGGCAGTTCCTCGATTTCACCCAGGATAGAGGATTCGCCGGCAATATGCAGGATGACAGAGTAAGCCATGGTTCGACACCTTTCCACAAAATCAGCCAACTCAAATGTTGCGAAGCAAGATCTGGATTTTCAGTTTGCCCAGGGCGACGATATCCCCGTGATTTAGGGATTCCTCCGTGTGGGGATTGAGACGGCGCCCGTTCAGGTACGTGCCGTTGGAAGAGCCGAGATCCATCACCATCACGCGGTTCGCATCACGCTTGACGACAGCATGCAGCCTCGAAACGCCGGAGGCATACGCCTGGTAGGGCGTCAGGTCGATATCTGGCATGATCGGCTGGCCTTCGCTCAGCCGCCCGAGCGTGAATTCATTCCGGGAAGCAAGCGGGAGGATCTTGCCGCTATCCATCAGGTGCAGGGAGAGCCAGCTATTGGCAGGAACGGCGGGCGCCTCGGGCCGGGCAGCCTTGCTTTTCAATTCCCGTTCGATATCCTCATCGGTAATCGCCTGGGTGATCAGCGTTTCCACGCCATCGAGCTGCGCGCCGCATTCGGCGCAGAACATGGCTCCTGCGACGTTCTTGTGCTGACAATTCGAACAGATGATCATGAAAGCATCTCCTTCTTCGGCGACGCAAATAGCAAAGCCCGCGTGCCATAACTTATTTTTTTGCTCCCCTCATCCGAGAGGGTGTGTTGCCTTTGGAGGTGGTCCACTTCCAGGAGGATTGTCTGAGCCAGGCTGCGTTCGCCCTGCGTCAATAAGTTCGATGCCAGTGCCTTGAGCTGCTGCGTGGCCGCATCAATGTGGCCCTGTTCGATCTCCTTGCGCGCCCGTTCCTGCATGCGGTACAACATCAATCTCGATAAAGCCCGGACAATTTCAGTAGGGGGCGGTGTGACTTCCGGCGAATTCGAGACCGGGCGGCTCAGGCGGAGGTGGAGCGGCGGCACAGGCAGAGGCTGAGACGCGATCGACACCTTGAGAAAGCCATTCAGGAATATCATTGAATTCGATTTTACCGCTTTTGGCTGAATTATGTACTCAAAAATCAGTTGCGTGGAAGTGTCCTGTAATATGGGGCCCAGGTGAAGCCTCCCCTGGTCCAGTGGAATTGGAGATGGGTCGGGCTGGATGCGAAACGCATAGGTCAGTTCCACATCCGGGAGCGGCTTGAGCTCGAGTGTAACCTCTTCAGCATAGGTGTGGGCGAGCGCATTGAACTTTTCGAGCAGGAGCGGCTTGATATCCTGCGGGTGGGCGATATAGGCGCTGCTGCCGCCTGTGCGGGTGGAAAGAACATCGAGAAAAATATCATTCCATTCCTCCCCAATCCCCAGGCCGCTCACCCCGATTCCACGCTCGGCAAGCCTGGACGCCACGGCAAGACATTCCTTTTCATCGCCGTAGGTGTGTCCATCTGTCAGGAGAACGATGTGATTAATACGCTTGGAATCCAGGCTGCGCATCACTTCCCTGGCGCCCAACTCCAGCCCCTGGAGCATCTCTGTTGCGCCGGAAGGCTGAATCATCTGGATTTTCGCTTCCAGACGGGCACGGTCCTGCAGATAGGCGGCGGGAATAATTACCTCGGCGCGATCGCTGAATGCCACAACGCTCAGAATATCCTGCTGCCTGAGGTTGCGCAGCACCTGCAGTGCTGCCGACTTGACAGTATCCATCTTCTCCCCCTGCATGGATGTGGAGCGGTCGAGCACAAGGCAGACGTTTAATGGGGGCGCGGGTGCCTGGCGGGCCTCGGCTGGCGCTCCGATTTCCAGGATGAGATAGAGCATTTGGGGCTCGTCCAGCCCGACGAGGTTGGGACGGCTGTAAAGGATGCGGTGCTCGTACGGAAGGACCCGTCTTTTCTCGGGAGGCAGTGTCGCATCGTACTGGGCGCGCCGCTTGGGGTTGGAAAGAACCTCGTAGGCTTGCTGGACACCCAGAAATAGTTCGGTCTCACCGGCGGCAGTATTCTTATCGGGGTGGAATTTTTGCGCGGCGGTCAAATAGGCGCGCTTGATTTCTTCCTGCGAGGCATCTCGCATCACTCCCAGAAGAGCATAATAATCCTGTTGATAAGCCGGCATAACTATCCAATTAATTGCACAAGGATCACACTGATATTATCAGGACCGCCCGCGGAATTTGCCGCGCTAATCAGGTTTTGGCAGGCGCGCGGCAGGTTGGGCGCGTCCACGATGGCGCGGACAAGATCCTGCTCGGAGACTACACCCCACAGGCCATCACTGCAAACCATTAAGTAACCGGGTTGGGGAAAGCCCAGTGTAAAGATATCGGGGTCAAGGAGCTCGCCCTGACCGAGGGCGCGGTAAAGCACATTTCGGTGCGGGTAGTTCGCGGCCTCTTCAGGGGTGATATGCCCCAGCTCCTCGAGCCGCTTTACCAGCGAGTGATCGCGCGTGATGGGCTCGATCCGCCCATCGGGATAAACGAAGTAGGCGCGGCTGTCGCCAACGTGTGCGATCGTGATCTGCTGACCGACCACAAGCGCCGCCGTCAGAGTGGTCCCGCTGCCTGAGGCCTCTCTTTGGATGGCGCGGTTCGCTTCGCCTACCGCGGCTTGCATGATCTCCTGGAAGGATTCGTCCATCGTGTCGGTCTTGACGTGGAAGAGATACGGGTGGAACTTGCGCAGAACATACCCGGCGACGGTGCGGATCGCGGCGTTGCTCGCAACCTCCCCGTACTGGTGCCCGCCCATGCCATCGGCAACGATGTACAGACCGAAAGGTAAATTCCCTGAATTGCCGGCCATGGTTGTGGTCAGCGCAAGCAGGCTGTCCTCATTCAATTCGCGCTGCTTGCCTACCGACTGCCCGCAGCCGGCAACAAGCTGCTGGAGATCAAAGCGGGGATTCTGGTTGGCGACGATCGTTTGAATCTGCTGTTCTGTGAGAGGAGCAGTATTAGCCACATCCTGAGCCTTGTCGGAGGATTGCTTATTACCGAATAAACGACGGAAAAATTTTTCCACAAAAACTCCTTCTCATGCAAGCAGTGCGTAGATTTGATGATCGGTGGAGCCTATGTACACAATATCATTATATGCCAGCGGCGTACCGGTGATGGGACTTCCCGTTTCAAACTTCCAGCGTAGCCGGCCTGTACGGTACTCAAGACAATATAGATTGCCATCTACGGAGCCGCAGTAGAGGGAGTCCTTGTAGACAACCGGAGAGCTGTTCACCTGGTGCTCTGTGCGGAAGCGCCATACTTCCTTGGCGCTTTTCGCCTCCACAGCATAGATAAAGCCATCTGCTGCACCGACAAAAACCATCTCGTCCATGATGCACGGCGTGCTGATGGAGGCCTTGCCCAGCCGGAAACGCCAGATCACCCAGCCGTTACGCGGATCGAGGGCGTACAGCGTACCGTCCACGGAGGAGAAATATAATGATTGAGGCGTCCCAACGGTGGAGGAGGTAATTGCACGCTTGGCACGGAACCGCCATTTCAAGTCCCCTCGAAAATCTATCGCATAATAATCACCGGTCTCGCAGCCCACGTACACAAGATCGTTCATAATGAACGGGGTCGAACGGACATAATCCGCTGTCTCGAACTTCCATGCCATGCGCCCCGTGTTCAAATTGATCGCGTGAACATGACTATCATCGGAGCCGATGAAAATATGTCCCTCGGCAATCCGGGGGGAAGAGCGGATCGGACCGTCCGCGTAATATGTCCAAACCACCTTGCCGGAACGGGCGCTGACTACATGCAGCCGCCTGTCTTCCGAGCCGAAAAAAACATTGCCTTCGAACAGGGCCGGGCGCGAAACAATACCACCATCGGTGGGATATTTCCACTGGAATTTTCCGTCAGCCGCATTCAAGGCATACAGATTATTGTCATAGGAACCGATAAAAAGCACACCTTCGAAAATGGCCGGCGTGCCGCGGATCTCATCCTCGCACTTGAACGACCAGAGCGGCTTGACCCCGCCGGCATTCACCATGGGGCCCGTTTGTGTGTTCATGTGGAGCAGCGCGCCGGTCTTGCGGGCCACGGCCATGAGCGCCTGCTTCATATCCGCCGCAGTACGGAAGCGGCTTTCGGGACTGTATTCCAAGGCGGTGTTGACGACCAGTTCGAGCTCGGGGGAGACCGAGGAGTTGATCCGGCGCAGCGGGCGTTCGGCGAACGAGAAGGGAGGCTCCAGGCGCGGGTCGCGGCGCGTCAACGCGTGGTGGATGGTGGCCCCCAGAGCGTAGAGATCGGCGGCAGGCGTGGCCTCGCCGCGGTACTGCTCGGGCGGGGAATAGCCCTCGGTACCGATCATCGTCCCTTTCATGCCGGCCTGGAAGGTCTTGGCAATCCCAAAGTCGACCAGCATGATATTGCCGTTGTGGTTGATCATCACGTTCGACGGCTTCATATCCCGGAAGATGATGGGATCCGGTTTATGCTTGTGCAGGTAGTCCAGGACATCGCACAGGTCGACTGCCCAGCTCAGCACCTGGGCCTCAGGCAGGAATCCCGGCGCTTCGTTGATGATGGCTTCCAGATCCTTGCCGTGGATGAACTCGAGCACCAGATAGGACCGGCTGTCCAGGGTGAAGTAGTCGTAGATCCGGGGGATGGAAGGGTGATGGAGGGTCGCGAGCAAGTTGGCTTCCCGCTCGAAGTTCTGGACGATGGTCTCACGGACAAGGGGATCCGGCGCCGTGTTGATCATCTCCTTCACCGCCACCAGCTTGGTCACGTTCGGAAAATGCATATCCCGGGCGCGGTAGACCGAGCCCATACCACCGATGCCGATCACTTCCTGAATCGAATAGCGCCTGGCAAGCGTAACACCTGCCTGAAGCTGTCGCTGGCGGGGGGAACCTTCATCGCCCCTGTCGTCCGATAATTCAGGGAATATCCTTGTCTCCAGAACGTTGCTCCTATCTCATAAATTATAGTTTGCAGTGCTAGGTTTGACAACCACACAAAGGGATATAACATTTCAATTTCGTATATGGTTCTATGGGTTTCGAGAGAAAACACCTTGCAGGGAAGGTGGTTCTAGGGCACAATTCACGCATTGTGAAAATCCTTGCATTAAGCGATGAAGTAGTCGAACGCCTTTACAGCCTCTGTGATCGAGGTCATTTCGGCGATATCGAGTTGATGCTGGGGTGCGGAGACCTGCCTTATGAGTATCTTGAAAATCTGCTGACCCTTTTGAATGTACCTCTGCTTTACGTGCCCGGCAATCATGACCCGAACTACAGACCGGGCGATACTCTTACTTACGCGGAAGGCGGCTCGAACGTGGATTTGAAGTCGATGTACATTAAAAAATTTCTGATCGGCGGCTTTGGCGGGTCCGTTCGCTATCGGCCGCGTGGAACGAACCAGTATACGCAGGCCGAAGCCTATTGGCGGGCCCTCCGCCTGCTGCCGCGTTTCTTCCTGAACCGTGTCCGGTACGGCCGCGCCCTCGATATCTTGATCACCCATTCGCCCCCGTTTGGCATCCATAACGACGATACGCATGCCCACATGGGCTTGAAAGCGATCAACTGGCTGCTGCGCGTGGCAAAGCCACGCTATCACTTCCACGGACATACCCATTTCCAGCGCCATAACATCTCGCCGTCGGAGACAAACCACGGGCCGACGAAAATAGTCAACATTTACCCGTATAAGATCGTCGAAGTCAGCCTTTAATCCTCTCAGTTCACGCAAACCATGTCGGATCAAATCTCAAGCCAGGCCCGCACAGACTTTCAGCGGGCGCGTTTCAAAGCCTTTCTGAACCGTGTCTGGGGCAGCATTTCGGGGCAGCCCTCGACCCTGCTCTCGTATGACGAGATCAAGGAGAAGCTGCACATCGGCGGCCCGATTTACCGGGGCGTAAAGACCGTCCGCCTGGACCAGATCGCGGGGAGCCTGAACCGTTACCACGAGTTCGACCGCGTCTTCCTGCCGGCCAACGACAGCCTCGCGGCGCGCTGGCAGCGTGTCAGCAGCGCCTTCTATGAGGAGATCAGCCTGCCGCCGGTCGTGTTATACAAAGTGGGCCAGGTGTATTTCGTTGTGGATGGACACCACCGCGTCTCGGTGGCGCGCGACCAGGGACAGCTCTACATCGAGGCCGAGGTGCGCGAGTGTGCCACGCGCGTCGATATCACGCCGAAGATCAGGCCCGAGGATCTGGAAATCCTGCAGAGCAAGGTGAACTTCCTGGAGCGCACCTCGCTGGATTCCTTGAAGCCTGAGGCGGACATCAAGCTGACCATCCCCGACGGCTTCGACCGCATGCTCGAGCATATCGCCGTGCACCGTTACTTTATGGGCCTCGACTGGCAGCGCGATATCTCCGAGGGGGAAGCCGTCAGCCACTGGTATGAGAACGTTTATCTGCCCGTCATCCAGGTGATCCGCGACACCGATATCCTTAAGGAATTCCCCACCAAGACGGAGGGCGATCTATACCTATGGGTGCTCGACCACCAGCGTTACCTGATGGAAGCTGGCGGGTCGCTCCAGGCCCCTGAGGACGCGGCCCGCAGTTTTCTGGCGGACAGTCCTAAAAAGGCGCCGCGCAAAACGCGTTCGGATAAAGGTAAGAAGCGGAAATCGAATCGTTAAGCCTTGCGAAGGGGTTACCTTCGCAAGGCTCTCAAGAGAGGAACCATGACAACAACCCACCCCCTCGCCGGCGTCTATGCCGCGTCGGTCACTCCCCTGCGGGAAGGGGACGACCCGTCCCTTGACCTCGAGTCTGTGCCTGCTCTCATGGAATTCCTGGCCTCACGCGGCTGCCACGGGATGGTGCTCTTCGGCACCACGGGCGAAGGGCCATCGTTCTCGCCCTCGGAGCGCGAAGCCCTGATGCGCGCCGCCCGTGCCCACTGCGGCAATCTGCCGGGCTTCCGGCTGCTGGCCGGCACCGGGACGCCGAGCCTCTCCGAAACCATCGACCTGACGCGGCTGGCGTTCGAACTCGGCTACGAGGGCGTACTGGTCGTCCCGCCGTATTACTTCCGCAATGCAACCGATGACGGGCTGTTCAAATGGTTCGGTGAAGTGATCCGGAAAGCCGTTCCTTCAGACGGATACCTGCTGGGCTATCACTTCCCGCGCGTTGCGGGCATCGGCTTCTCGATCGATTTGCTCACCCGGTTGAAGGAGGCCTTCCCCGCGCAGTTTGCGGGGATCAAGGACTCATCTCATGATCCCATCCTGGCAAGCACGCTTGGCGAGAAGTTCGGCTCTGACCTGGTGGTTCTCACCGGGACAGACTCTTACCTGCAGCTTGCGATGCAAAACAAGGCTGCCGGCTGCATCACCGCGCCGGCGAACGTTCTTTCGGCGGATCTGCGGGAAATCTGGGACTTAATGCAAAAGGGGAAGGATGCCTCAGAAGTACAGGTACGCCTCACCCGAAAACGCGAGATCCTTGAGAAATATCCTCCCTTCCCGCCGGCGCTCAAGGCGCTGCTCCATCGCCTGCACGGGCTGCCGCGCTGGTCCGTGAAACCGCCGCTGGAAGATATCTCCGCCGCTCTCGAAGATCAGCTTGTGAACGAGATGTCGGGAATGACTAAGATCTTGTGAGGTTTTGGCTGAAGTAGCCCTTGCCGGCATGCAGGGCCCGGATGGCTGCCACCAACTCTGCGCCCGCCGAGTCCTTCAAAAGATAGCCAACAGCCCCTGCCCGCAGAGCCCGCTGGACATGTTCGGCAGTGTGGTACATCGAGAGGATCATCACCTGGGTGTGGGGGCAGAACTCGCAAATCTTTTGCGTGGCCTCGATCCCGCTCATGATCGGCATCGAGATGTCCATCACGATCACATCGGGGCACTCCAGGAGGGCCTGGTCTACCGCCTCCTGCCCGTTCGACGCCATCGCCGTGACTTTGATATCCCGGTGTGCTTCGAGCAGAAAACGCAAACCGTCACGCACGATGGCGTGATCGTCTGCAAGCAGGACTTTGATCATAAATGCATCTCCTCCGGGGGTTTATTCTGAGCGCCGCTCCGGATGGGGATTCTGGTCTCCACCTTGGTGCCTTTGCCGGGCGCGGATTCCAGGGTGACGGTTCCGCCGAACGCCTCGGCGCGCTCGCGCATGATCTTCAATCCGTGGCTCTTAAGGGAGGATGCTCCTTGCGGGGAGTCCATGCCTACCCCGTCATCCTGCACCATCAGACGGATCGAGTGGTCGATCAGGTTTAAGGACACCCTGACCTGCCCGGCGTTGGCATGCCGGGCAACGTTGGTCAGCGCCTCCTGTCCAATCCGCAGCAGGGTCATCTCCAGGCCCGGGTCCAGGCGCGGGATGGGCGTATCGGACGGATCAAGGACAACCTGGATGCCGTACCGGGACTTGTAGTCGTCGATGTAGGATTGCAGGGCTGCTTCCAGCCCATAATCGTCCAGCACGGCGGGGCGCAGATCAGTCATCACATTACGGACGAGAGAGATTGTTTCGGCCACCAGTTTCAATGAATCATCCATCCGCGAGCCGACGAGTTCCTTGGAATCCGCCGAGAGCTGGCCGTTCATGATAATGAGGTTGATGTTCAGAGCGGCGAGAGTCTGCCCGACGCGGTCATGCAGTTCGCGGGCGATGGCGCGTCGTTCATCCTCCTGAACTTCCACCAGGCGCCGGGAGAGGATCTGCAGGCGCTCACGGCTTTCGTGCAGCTCCCGTTCCACCCGCTTGCGCTCGGTGATGTCCTGTACGTTGACGGCCCGGTAGAGCACATTGCCGTCCTCATCCCGGACCACTGTGGTATCCACCAGCACCGGGAAGACGCTGCCGTCCTTGCGGAGATGCCTGGATTCAAAGATGTGGTGTCCGCGCTCGTAGGCAATACGGATCTGCTCCTGTACTTCTGCATGTGTATCCGGTGCAAAGATATCGTAGATGTTACGGCCAACCAGCTCCTCGACTGCATACCCATGCATCTTCGCATAGGTCGGGTTGACCATCGTCAGAATATCCTGATAGACCGTTGCAATGCCCCAGTCGGCGTGCTCGAAGATGTGCGCCCAGCGCCGCAGCAGCTCCTCCGCCTGCTCGCGCTCGGCGATCTCCTCGCGCAATGCCTGGTTGGCGGCCTGCAGCCTGGCCGTGCGGGTGCGCACCCGGTTCTCCAGCTGCTGGTTCAATTCCTGGAGAGCCTGCTCGGCCTGTTTGCGCTCGGTAATGTCGTACAGACAGTTGATGGCGGCGACGATCTCACCATGTTCATCCCGCAGCGGCAGGGGCTGGGCGATGATATTCCTGCGCACGCCATCCGGTCGCTCGACCAGGACCTCCAGCTCGTGCGGCTCGAGGGTCTCGCCGGCCAGCACCCGCCTCATGGGGCACGCCTCGTGCGGCATATACCTGCCGTCAGGATAATAGAGCTTCGACGAGCCGCAGTACTTTTCGGTCGGATCGTTCTTCCTAGGTTCACGTCCCCACAGTTCTACGGCGCGGTGGTTGTATTCCTGGATCAGCCCATCGGCGTCGCAGGTGTACACCGCGACGGGGACCAGCTCGAACAGGTTGCGATAGCGCTCTTCAGATTCACGGAGAGCATCTTCCGCTCGCCTGCGCTCGGTGATGTCGAAGGCCGTCCCGCCGATCAGGGCCGGGCTGCCGTCGGGCCCTGGAATGGGGAACTTGCTGACCAGAGAATAATGGACGACGCCATCTTCGTGCTCCAGGGTCTCGATCACCTGGATACCGTTTCCATCCACCAGCGCCTGTTCGTCGTTCTTCTTGAACTGCGCTGCGACCTCGGCAGGGAAGATATCCTCGTCGGTCTTCCCGTAGAGTCTCTCGCGCGGCGTGTTGAAGGCTTTCTCGGCGGCATCGTTAACGTAAACATAGCGCCCCTGCATATCCTTGATCCATGCCAGCCCCGGGAGATACTGCATGAACCGCACAAAACGCTCCTCGCTGGCGCGCACTGCCTCCTCCGCCCGCTTCCGTTCGGTAATGTCGCGCCCTTCTGGCACGATGAACCTGACTTTGCCCTGTTCGTCGTGGATGGGGTACAGCGAGAAGTCAAAGATCATAGTTTCCCCCGAGGGACGCTGCAGTGGCGCTTCGTAGCGGATAAACTCCCCGCCAGCTGCCCGTTCGATCGCGTTGCGCAATGCTTCTGGCGCGCCTGGCGTGTAGCGCCACCAGGTGGTTTCCCAAAACGGTCGACCCACTACATCCTCGCGGGCATCACCGCCGAATTCGAGCGAGGCGCGGTTCGCATCCAGCAGAGTGCCGTCCGGGGAGAGTAGCCCGATATACTCGTAGGTGCCGTCATAGACCGCGCGCAGCCTCGCTTCGCTCTCGCGCAGGGCTTCCTCGGCGCGCTTGCGCTCCGTGATGTCGATGCCCGAGGCCTGCGCCTCCAGCACGCGACCATCCGCGTCGAAGCTCAGCGCGCGGTTCGTCCACAGGGTCCAACGCTCGCCATCCACCGTCTGGAAGCGGTTTTCGATATGCACTTCCGGCGCCTCGGGGGTCAGGCTGTCGAGCAGCGCTTCTACCCCGGGACGGTCCTCGGCGGCGACGAAATCCCAGAAGTTGCCGCGCATGAGTTCTTCCGGCGTGGAGCCGCGGGCCCGGGCATAGGCGCCGTTGACGAACAGGATGGTCCCATCCCGCCGGAAGCGGCAGAGCATCTCCACCTGGCTTTCGACCACAGCCCGGTAGCGCTCTTCGCTGGCGCGCAGGGCTTCCTCGGCGCGCTTACGGTCGATGCCGAATGCAAGCTGGCGGGCAATCGTTAGACTGAGGTCGAGCTCCGCCTCGCTGATCGTATGCCGCCGGTCGAAGTAGACCATGAACTTGCCGATGAGCTTCCCGTTGGAGACCAGTGGGATGAAGGCCAGCGAGCCGATGCCCTCTTTCTGGATCACGACTTTCAGCGAGTCATCCAGTTCGGCCTTGCCGACATCCTCGATGCTGATCGGCACCGGATCCTTTACATCCGGCCGCCACGGCGAATGACCTTCGGTCGCCCGGCGATAGTCATCGGACAAGCCGCGCCAGGCGACGAACCGCATCACGTTCGTATCGTCGTAGAGCAGGATCGAAGCGCGGTCGCAGCGCAGCGCGCTGAAGATGGCATCCAGCGCCGCCGCGAAGACATCCTCGAGCGACTGTGTATGGTGCAGCTGGTCTGCCAGCCGGTAGAGCACTTCCTGCCGCCCGGCAAATTCCATGACCGCACGCCGCGCCTGCTGCTCGGCTTCAAAGAGTCTCGCCCGCTCGAGCGCCTGCGCCCCCTGGCGCGCCAGGGTCAGCACATACTCCTGGTCCTCAGGCGTGAAGGCTACCGGCCGGTCGAAGCTCAGGGCGAGTACCCCGAGCGTGCGCCCCTTGTCCAGCATCGGGCTCGCCAGCGCGGCTTGCCGGCCCCAGGCGGCGATCTGGTCGGCCAGGTGCGGGTAGCGTTGCAGGTATTGCTCCCGTGACTCGATCCAGACGGGCTCGCCCGTGCGGGCCGCATCGGCAGCCGGAATGTTCAGGGAGATGGGAAAGCGCTGGTACGGGCGCGTGACTGTCTCGGAGGAGGTCGTGTGCACGATCTCCAGGGTCTCATCGTCCTCGACCAGCAGCATGACCGTACCGGTTGCTGCCCCGAGCGCCGGCCCGCCCTGTTCCACCACGATCTCGGCAACCTGCCCGGGGGTCACGGCTTCCGACAGCGCTGCAGTCACTTCCTGCAGGCGGGCGATCCGGTCCGCCGCCTGCTCTGCCTGGAAGCGGGCAAGCTGCAGCGCCTCCTCTGCCCGTTTGCGCTCGGTGACATCCACGACGGCCCCGATGGTAAACAGCCCTTTCCCGTCTGCATCGCGCATGATGTTGCGAGTCAGCTCCACCCAGATGAGCTCCCCGTCCTTGCGCACGTAGCGTTTTTCGAGCTTGTAGTAGGGAATCTGGCCCTCGACCAGCCGCTGGTGCAGCTTGATGTCGAAGATATAATCCTCTTCGTAGGTCAGGTCGCGGATGCCGCGGTTGAGCAGTTCTTCCCTGGAGTAACCGGTCAGGCGGCAGAACTCCTGGTTGACGTTGATGTGCCTGCCCTCGAGCGAGCACTCGACGATGCCGATCGGGGCCTGCTCGTAGGTCGCCATCAGCCGCTGCCGGGTGCCGACCAGCTCCTCCTGGGCTCGCCGCCTGACTTTTTTGGTTGTGGGGTTTCGCTCCCCGGTGGGGATGGGACGCGCAACAGAGCGGTCAGGCTTTTTGCCTGCCGCTTTCCCGTTGGAACTGGTTTTATTCGTTTTTGATCTGGCTGGCATGCGCGCTGTCTTGGTCTTGCTGTCCGCTTTCATGAAGTAACCTTTTAAACACTAAAATTGACAAAACGACGCACTAAATTCGCCCCGCTTTCTCCGTTGCTCGCTTCGGGGCTATTATAACGTCTTTATGAGGGGTTGGCGGATTTTTAGCGCTCCCGCCATTAAATTGTAACAAATTCTAAAGTTCACAGACTACCCTTTCTGGGGGAAATCCAAAAGTCTCTGAAATTAGTGCGATCCTCGGCAATCGTACATCCGATTTTTTGCCGCAGATCCATAAAATGACTTGCCACTCAAAGCGTTTCGTCCTACAATGACTTTACTGGTGAACGCATTCCTAGGCCGAGTTTCAACACAAGTCCACGGGTCCGTTTCATGACCCTAGGTCGCAAGAAGCCCGGCGGCCTGCTGCTGGTGGGGTTCCGACTTCCCATCTTGCTTTATCGGCTTCATCTGGGTTGGATTTTGGGTGAACGATTTCTGCTCCTGACTCATATCGGCCGAGAGAGTGGTCTGTCCCGCCGGACGGTTCTAGAAGTTGTGGGCCGTAAACCGTCGACCGGCGCTTACCTTGTTGTTTCTGCTTTTGGAAAAAAAGCAGACTGGTTTTTGAATATCAGCCGGCATCCGGATGTCACGATCAAGGTTAAACGGCGCAGCATGCCCGTGCGCGCCAGGCAATTGCCGGAGACGGATGGTGTGAGGGCATTGCTGGATTACGCAAAACGGCACCCCGTTGCCTTTAGAGAAATGTCAAGACTTTTCACCGGGAAACCTTTTCAGCCGACCGCGGAGAGCTGCCGTCGATTTATCCAGTCCCGGCCCATCGTTGCCTTCGAGCCCTATCATGACAAGTAACACCCTGAGCAGGAAGCCGCCTTCCGAGGACATTCAACGTGACATGGCGCAATCGGAAATTCAGGAATACCTCGACGTCCGGCAGCAGCGACGGTGGATATTCCCGCGGGCCGCGTTTGTGGGGGTATGCTCGGGAGTTGTTGCACTTCTTTTTCGAGCCGCATTGGCCGCCGCGGATGGGCTGAGAAATGGATTGATCACCTGGTCGCACCGGATGCCGGCGGCAGGCTGGGTCTTCCCTGTGCTCTTCACGCTTCTTGGTGCGGGACTCTCGGTCGCCATGACTCGGCGTTATGCGCCCGAAGCCGGTGGAAGCGGTATCCCGCATTTGGAGGCTGTCCTGCACCGCTTTCGCACACTGAAGTGGAAGCGCGTCCTGCCGGTAAAATTCTTTGGAGGCATTCTGGCGATTGGAAGCGGGCTGGCCCTGGGGCGTGAGGGTCCTACTGTTCAAATGGGAGGCGCAGTAGGGGATGCCATTTCAGGCTGGCTGAAAGTATCGCCGCGGGAACGCCGTACCTTGATCGCCGCAGGGGCGGGGGCAGGATTGGCGGCAGCGTTCAATGCTCCGCTTTCAGGCCTCGTCTTTGTCCTGGAGGAAGTCCGGCGTGACTTCCAGCCCATCGTGTTCGGTGCGGCTTTCGTGGCCGCAGCGGTGGCCGACATCGTTGCGCGAATCGGTTCGGGCCAGTTTCCCGTCTTTACCGTTCCCAACTACGCCATCCCGCCTCTGGCGTCTCTTCCCGTATTTGCCATCCTGGGGATCGTGGCGGGCGGGCTGGGTGTTCTTTTCAATCGCAGCCTGATGACTACGGTTGAGGGCTTTGCGCGCATCCCGCCTCGTTTCAGCCTTCCCGCCGCAGCCGCTACCGGCGGGGTGGTTGGGCTGGCGGGTTGGTTCTCCCCCCCGGTAATTGGCAGCGGACACACCCTGGCAGAATCTGCCCTTCGGGGGGAGTTGCTGCTTTCCGCGGTTCCACTCTTCTTTATCGTGCGTTTTTTCCTGACGAATATCAGTTACGGAACAGGCGCGCCGGGCGG
>DASTFG010000591.1:0-13123 GCA_035708785.1 Anaerolineales bacterium | reverse complement strand
CGACCGGCCTCCCTCCGCAGGCGGTTAATGCGAGCCCGAGAATCCACACAATAGTGATCAGGCGATACATCTTTTTCTCGAAAGATTACTGACAGGCCTCGCACAGGCCGAACAGCTGCAGCCAGTGATCCCGGATGATGTAACCGGTCTTTTTCGAGATGGCGTTGATCAGGCCGTCGAGGTCATCACCCTCGAAGAGCATGACCTGGCCGCAGTTCTGGCAGAGCAACAGGTGCTCGTGCCCGCTGCCCCCGGCGATGAACGCCTGGCAGCCCTGCGGCTGGTGGACGCGCTGGATCAGATGGAGCTCTTCGAGTTTTTCCAGCGTGCGATAGACTGAGACCAGCCCCAGGGCGGGATACTTCTTGCGCGCGATGTCGAAGACCTCAACAGGGGTGAGGGCGCGGCTGGAGGTCTGGATCGTCCGGACGACCGCGCGGCGCGCTTCGGTGAGGCGGTAACCATTCTCCTGTAATTGGATGAGCCAGGCATCAGCAACCATAGGTTCTCTTTTTGAAATTGAAAATCGTTTTCAATAAGTATAATGAAAAAAAACGGAGAGTCAAGGTCCGGTTTATGGCACGGTCAGGACCTCACACGCGAAAACCGGCAGGACGCGCCCGCGAACGCGCGTGGTCATAAGAACATCACCATCCGTCCCGGCTGGCCTGGACCTCGATCTACAGATGCTAGCTATTCCAGGTGAGTGTGTGATAAATGACAGAGGCAGCGACGAGCAATAGAATTGCACCCCCGGTGAACTTTGCAATGGGCTTCCGCGTTTCCGCAGGTTTATTCAATTGATCCGCATTCAGCTTTGCCCCCACAGCAGCAGTCGCAGGGATGGCAGCACAAATCATACACATGGTCACTCCTTACTCTTGATCCAGCTCGGCGCTTTCGGTGGGAAGGATTTCCTTCTTGAGCAGGAAATACGCGCCTGTGAAGTGGTCGTCCACCCCGCCGACCAGCAGGGCTCTCCGGGCGGGAAGCACATGGGCGATCTCCCAGCCCTCCAGGCCATGCTCTTCCAGGGCGGGGACATGAAAACCCCGGCCGAGAGGATCATCATGCATCAATGCGCCCGCAGCCAGGTAGATCATCTTATAACGAAAGACCTTACCGCCGCTTTGCAAGCGCTTCCTGGCGGAGTCGACGCGGTCACGGTGGATGCGGGCGCGCTCGGCCTCGATCTCCGCGCGCATCCTTGTCAGCTCGGGAGAGTCCAATATTTCGCGGGCGACCTCCAGAATGGCCTCATCATCGCTCATCAGCGCGGTCAGCAAAAATTCGTACCCGCGCCGGTCACCCAGCTTGATCAGGCCTTCCGCGGCATCCAGCTGAGTCATCCATTCGTCGTTCTCGGTCATCAACTCGAAGAGGGTATCCGCGTCGCGCATCCTGACCAGTTCATTGATCTGGGAACCCATCATGCCTCCATCAAAGGTAGATATGCCACGAATTGTATCACTACGGGACTTCTCTACCACGACCACCCCCAATAGGGGAGGGCCGCAGGATGAGAATAGGTTATTATTCAGGGATGGGATACCGGAAAGAGAAATGAGCAAACGATTTTTCAGTGAAATCCTGATCGATCTGCGGGAGCTTGAGGGTGACTATCGAGTATTTTATCTGAAAAATGACATCGAACAGACCCTGCTCGCTTTGAGCGTTGTCATCATCAGCGTCCTGGCAATGTTCAGAGTCGACGTCATTTTGTTCCAAGACCGGTCTGCACTTCTCATGGGGCTGGCCACTTACCGGGGAGGCTTTATCCTTGTCACCGCGCTTGTGATGCTGGCGATCCGCCGGACCGACAAGGTGAGAGTTTATGACCGCCTGGTGTCAACGTGGATCATTCTGATGATCCTTTTCTTTGTGTTTTCCAATCTGACACGCCCGCCAAATTACTTGACGATTGCATCAGAGATCATTATTCCCTTTTCCATCTACATCCTTTCCCCTCTCAAAATTAAGCACAACATGGCCCTGGCTCTATGCTTTACAGCAGCCATCTTGTATGTGGATTATTTCCTCAAATCGGGCATCGGGCCTCTTTCGCTGAATACGATCATGGCTGCGCAGGTGATCGTCCATACACTGGGACTGGGCTCCGCCTTACAGATCCAATCCTACCGCCGGAAATCCTTCAAGGCCTATATCCAGGAAAAAGATGCCAAGGAGATGGTGGCCTACCTGGCGAATATCGATCCACTGACGAAGAGCCTCACACGACGCCACTTCTTCAGTATCGCCGAGAGCGAATTCTTACGCTATTCACGGTATCGTAGGCCCTTATCTGTACTGGTCCTCGATGCAGACCACTTTAAAGACATCAATGATACCTACGGGCACCATACGGGTGATATCGTGCTGAGAAGCCTTTCCTTGGTGGCGATGGAACAGAAACGCGCCCAGGATACCTTCGGCAGGCTGGGCGGGGAGGAGTTCGGGCTGCTCCTGCCGGAGACAAACCTGGAACAGGCAAGAACTGTGGCAGAGCGAATTCAAAAAGCCTGGGAGCAGACACCCACCATTGTGGATGGGGAAATGATCCATTCCACGGTCAGTATCGGCGGCTCGGCAGCGGCCGACAGCGATCAGTCCTTTGAGGATGTCCTTCGCCGTGCAGATCGACTGCTGTACAAAGCCAAGCGGCTCGGAAAAAATCAGGTTGTCGTAGAATGACCGGTGCTAATGCGCGCTGATCCTCACCGGACGCCGCTTTGCAGGAGAATGAAGATGACCAGCGCGGCGACTAGGAGGATCGCGATCTGTACGGAAGGGCGCGTCAACACCGAACGGCGGCGATACTCGGTGCGGTTCCGTCGCCGGCGGCGCTCTCTGTATCTTCTGTACATATTGCCTTCTTGAAATCTAGAATGATGCGAGGGCGCTGTCGAGATCATAGAACACCTTGAAAAAGGGTTTTAGCCCTGTGGTTTCAAGGATATGCTCGACAGTGGGCTGTGGATTGAGAAGCTTGACGTGCCTACCGACATCACTGCTGTGCGTAAGATCCTGAGGGGGATTTTGCGCCAAAGCCTGTGGTGCGCCGCTATAGAGCAGGGCAATCCTATGCATAGCTACCAATCCGGCACTGCTAATAAAGGGAACCTCACTCAGGTCCACCAAAAGATGACGGGCCGGGTTCTTGTAGATTTCCTGGGCCTTGGCTATCACACGTAGAAAATTCGAGGCATCAATATCCCCCTGGATATGCATAACAGCCACGGGCACTTTGGCCTGTTCTATCGAAACACTGATTTCCATGATCGATCTCCTTCGCGGCACGTCCTAACGGAAGTTGAACTCTTCATAGTGAAGGTTTTCCTGCGGCAGGCCCAACGCCAAGAACTTCTTCTCGAATGCCTGCATCATCGGCAGCGGACCGCACATGTACACATGATAGGTGCGGATATCCCCGCCCGCGTTTTTCACGATATCTTCGATTGTCAGTGAACCTTCCTGGGCTGAATACCGGATGTGAACCTTCAGACGCGGATTCCTGGCCGCGGCGGCTTGGAGTTCGCCCACGAATATCGCTTCTTCCGGATGGCGGACTGTATAGTACAGATCGACATCGTGCTGGAGATTGCCGTTCATGTCGCGCACGAAGGACAGGAAAGGCGTCAGGCCGATACCGCCCGCGATCCAGATCTGCCTGGGGCCGCCGGCCTTGTAGTCGAACATGCCATACGGGCCTTCGATAATGGCATCCGCGCCCTGCTTTAGCCTTGCGAACAACTCCCGGGTGAAGTCTCCGCTGGCCTTAATGGTCAGTCGCAAGACCTCCTCAGTTGGAGCGCTGGAGATGGTGAAGGGGTGGGACTCGTTTAACTCCTTGTCACGCGGGAAGCGCACGAACAAAAATTGACCGGCGCGATGTTTCGGCATCGGGTGCTTCCTCGGGCGCAGGGTCACTTCCGTGCTCGAGGGATTGGGATGCTTTACCGCTTCCACCGTATAAGGGAGGTACTTCTTGAAAAGACCCCCAAAGACCTCCGTATACAGATAGGAAACCGTGCCGATGATGAAGAAGATCATCACCCAGGTAATAGCGATCCTTGCATCGAGGGCATCGACCGTCAGCGAGTGGATGAAGCCGAGGATGAAGAAGATGCCAATATAACGTTTGAGTCTCTTCCAGTTCTCATAATCGCCGCCGGTCAGCCGGTTCAGGAAGGGGATGCGCGGCGCAAGCGTGATCAGCACGATGGTGACGATCCCGGTAAATGCGATGACTGCCAAATAATTGCCGAGACGCCAGCCTGTAGTCGTAATGGGCACGGTCAGCACATGCGCAAAGATCAACAGGAACGCAGCCGTGCCAGTATGCCTGTGCGTAATGTACATCTTGTCCAGGCCGCCGAAGAATTTCTCGGCCCACTTCGGACGCGTCGCCAGGAAGAGCGAGACGGCCATCAAGACGATATTATTGGAGCCAATGACCTCACCCGCATAACGACGCAGGAAGTTGGGCTCGCCATCGTTCACAGGCGGAAAGACCAGCCAGACGACGATATTCAGTATGACCAGGGCGATAATAGCATAGTTACCGAGATTGCGTGTCATGCGGGCTCCTGAGCAGATTATCATCACAAACATTGAAAGAATACCCGAAATCAGGGGTGCGGGCGCCGAAGGGCCCGCACCCCTGATTTCGGGCTTCTCCCAGTTATTTCGTGATCTACTGATTATTGCATGTAAACCATAATGTTAAATCAAAAACGATATGGCACCGGACCATATCGCCTCCGCGATCAGAATGACCTTACCGCATCATCGAGATCGGTATGCACTTCGAATACGCGGTCAAAGCCGACCATCTCCAGGACATTTCTTACTTCTTCGCGCGGTTTGAGCAGCTTGATATGCTTTTGAACGCCTGCTTCGCTCGAGCGCCCCATCGAGCGATAAGCCGACCAGCCCTGCTCGGTATCCGGCATTTCCTCCCCTCTTAACAAGAGGGCGACGCTGTGCAGGGCGACCAGTCCCGCGCTGCTGATGTAGGTCAGGTCAGATAGATCCAGCAGAAGGTCGCGCGAACCGCCCCTGTACACTTCCTGCGCCTTGGCAATGAAATCCTGATAATTCTGACCATCCAGTTGTCCGTCGAGCTTCAGAACTGTAACGGGAACATTTCCCTGTGCCTGCGAAACAGAAATTTCCATTTCTCCTCCTCCGATGAAGTGAATTGCTGCGTTATTATAATGCCGCTTCGTCAAATATCAGTGGCTTCCATCATGTTTGCCGAAATTCGATGAACGCTAGGCCGTACGCTTTGTCCTGTTTTTTCGTTCCAGGCGCTCCAGGCGATGCGCAATTTCATCCAGCCAGTGCTTGCGCACATAGGCAGGCAAGTTGGCGTGCCGGACGTGCTCCCAGGCGGACTTCGTCCACTTGAGGGCGGTCTCTATATCCCGCCGTTTATGCTCGTAATACTTCGCCATCTCGATATGGGCATAGATATGTCCTTCGGAGGCGGCCTGTTCCCACAGGCGGATCGCCTCCTCAAAATCCCCGCGCCGCTTTTGCAGGATGGACAGCCGCTTCAGCGCCAGCTCGAAGTCTGATTCGGATAAACCTTGCCCTGACTGCCCGATAGGGCCTGTCGAAGGGTCGAGCTGGAGCCCGCGCTCGAACAGCCGCGCGGCCTCCTCCCAGTGACCGAGCTCCTCGAACAGTTTGCCGAGCGCGACGAAGTCGAGCCCGTGCTGCACATGCCCGTCATATGGGTTCTGGATCATCTCGTTGACGTGCGCCAGCAGGGCAGCCATCGCCACCACATCCATGGCGTTGTGATAGAAGACGCCGCCGAGAGGCCTCGCATCCCCCGATTTGAGATAGTCGAAGTACAGCCAGGGGATCTCGTATCCCGGCACTTCTTCCGCAGAGCGCTTCAAGCCAAGGATATGCTCCTCGAGATACTTTAACGCCCGCGATTCGAGCCGGTCGCGCCACAGTCTACGCGCCAGAGGCAGCAGATCAAGATGGCAGTAATCCTTGTAGGGCAGAGGGATGCGGTGCATGGAATACCGCGTGGTCAGCAGGGGCGCGTCGAAGGCTTTGCCGTTGAAGGTCACGAGCGCCCTGCATGGCGCCAGGAAGCGTGCCAGTCCCTCGAGCAATGCCGGTTCCTCGGCGGGATCGCGCATGAAGAATTGCTGCAGGACGAACTGGTCTCCCACGAATCGCGCCACGCCGACCAGGAAGGCATAGGTGCCTGTGCCGCCTGCGAGGCCGGAGGTTTCCGTATCGAGGAAAGCAAACGATTCCAGAGGCAGGTCCGCGATCCGCGCGTCGTTCGACCATTGGGAGATCAAAGCACGCGGGGAGGGAGAAATAAGCGGGGATGACCCATATACATAATCAGATGGATAGGACTGCTCCGCGACAAACACATCCCCGAGCGGCGTGGGCTGATAGGCGCCGGCCACGACCGCATCAATCTCATAAGGAGATTTGGGCTTGGGCGGAGGCAGCTCCGCCGCGCCCTTTTTGACGCCGAGTAACTTCAGTTTATCGGAAACAGAGAGGGCCATAGGTGAGACGAGCCGATTATATTCTGTAATGACGGAATTATCTATTGCGTTATGAGAACGCGTTCATGAAAATCCCTATGCAGGCGCCGGTTACTAATTACCAGCCTACCCCCATCGCCAGGCCGTACCCTCTTTACTATCCTCAATCGTCACGCCCAGTTCCTTCAACCTACCACGGATCAAATCAGAAAAGGCCCATAGCTTTTGCTTGCGTGCTTCGCTGCGGATCTCCACCAGCAGGTCAATGAATTTATCCGCGTCGCCGGAGCCCTGTTTCTCCTGCAGGCGCAGGCCGAGGACACCGGTCAGTTCACGCAGAGTCTCCTGGGCAGGTCTGAGCTGGTCGTCTGTGGCGCCCTGGTCGCGGGCGGTGTTGATGGCCTTGACCAGCTCATGCAGCGCGGCCATGGCCAGGGGCGTGTTGAAGTCGTCGTCCATGGCGTCGGTGAAGGCCTGCTGAGTAGCCTCCGCCTGTGAGACGAGCTCGGAGGCCGTCCCGGCAGGGAGTCCCTTTGCAGACCCTTCGACTGTGCTCAGGGCAGGCCTCGCAGGCCGGAAAGCCGACTTGAGCCGCTCGAGGGATCGTTCCGCAGCGTCCTGTGTCTCTTCATTGAAGATCAGCGGGGCGCGATAGTTTCCGCTCAGGACGAGCATCCGCATGACATCCGCATCGCGCTCCGTGAGGAACTCTTTGATTGGGACGATATTCCCCAGCGACTTGGACATCTTCTCGTTCCCGAGCTGCAGCATCCCGTTATGGACCCAGTAGCGCGCGAAGGGTTTGCCCGTATAAGATTCGGTTTGCGCGATCTCATTCTCGTGGTGCGGGAAGACCAGGTCGTTGCCGCCGCCGTGGATGTCGATCTGCTCACCTAATTCCGCCAGGTTCATCGCCGAGCACTCGATGTGCCAGCCGGGGCGGCCCTTACCCCAGGGACTATCCCAGGAAATCTCCCCGGGCTTGGCGGCCTTCCACAGGGCGAAGTCCATCGGGTGCTCCTTGGCCTCGCCAACTTCGATGCGCGCGCCGGCTTGCATATCGTCCAGTTTGCGGCCGGAGAGCTTGCCGTAATCCTCGTCTTTGGTGACGCGGAAATAGACGTCGCCGTTGTCCGCAGTGTAGGCATAGCCCTTTTCGATCAGACCTTCGATGAACTGAATGATCAGCGGCATGGTCTTGCTGACCTGCGGATAGGAAGTCGCGGGGAGGATGTTCAGGCCGGCCAGCTCGTTTGTGTACTCGTCGATGTATCTCTGCGACAGTCTGAGTGGGTCTTCGCCAAGCTGCCTGGCGCGGTTGATGATCTTGTCGTCAACGTCGGTGTAGTTCATCACGTGCCTGACGTTGTAGCCGCGGTATTCGAGATAACGCCGGATGACGTCGAACACCAGCGCGGACATGGCGTGACCCACATGCGCGTCGTCATAGACCGTGACGCCGCAGACGTACATCTTAACTACGTTCGGTTCGAGGGTCTGGAATTCTTCTTTCTTACGGGTGAGGGTGTTGTAAAGACGGATCATAGTTTTTTCACCAGGGAGAATCTTTTTTGAACCGCAAAGCACACGAAGAGCGCAAAGTTTTTACAATTCATCTCAAAACAGCTGGTTTACAGCATTATCACCGTTTACTAACACGTGTTACTTCGGTAGGGCTGGTCCGAGCGACTATTTTGAGAGATCTTCTAATGTTTCTTCGCGGACTTGACGCTCTTAGCGGTTAAATCTCTGCGGATTATTTTCTCTTCTTCCCGTTCTCATCTTCGACGCGGGCGAAGATCATGCGTCCCGCGGCGGTTTGCAGCACTTTGGTGACGACCACTTCCTTGTACTCGCCGATGTAATCGTGCCCGTTTTCGACGACGACCATCGTGCCATCGTCCATATAACCGACGCCCTGGCCGTACTCCTTGCCTTCCTGGAAGATGTTGATCGTCATATGCTCGGCGGGCAGGACCACAGATTTGACCGCATTTGCCAGCTCGTTGATGTTCAAGATGGTAACGCCCTGCAGCTCGGCCACGCGGTTCAGGTTGAAGTCATTGGTCAGGATGGGACACTTCAACTGCCGCGCCAGCACTACCAGCTTGTCGTCCACTTCGCGGACGCCCTCGGCGTTGATATCGCTGATCCGGACCAGGATGTTCGGGAGTTTCTGCAGCTCGGCCAGGACCTCCATGCCGCGGCGGCCGCGCTGGCGCCGCAGACCGTCCGGGGAGTCTGCAATATACTGGAGCTCGTTCAGCACGAAGCGCGGGATGAGGAGCGTGCCGGGCAGGAATCCTGTTTTGGCGATATCGGCGACACGCCCATCGATGATGACGCTGGTATCCAGTAAGATCGTCCGGTTGAGGTTCGTCCAGGAGGAGGACGATCCGCTCTCACCGCCGCGCCCGCTCAGGGCGCTCATCAGCCCCATCAGATCACCCTGGCGCATCACGAACAGAGAGACCCCAAAATAGGCGAACGCGATCACGCCGATAAACGGCAGGATCTGCCCCAGCGGGGCCGGGAGCAGGGAAAAGGGGAAGGCAAGCAGTGCCGCAGTCAGCAGGCCGACGATCAGCCCGACCAAGCCTGCGAAGAGTGTCTCCGCCGAGAGCCGGCCGAGCCGGTTGCGGATATAGCGCGCGGGCCGCGTGCTGACGTACGGCGTCAGGACCAGACCGGCCAAAACACCGATCAGACCGAACACGAGTTCGTAAAGCAGGACCTGTTCAGGGACAAACGGTGGAATTTGCGATGCCCATTCCCCAAATTCCCACCCTAGATAACCGACAACAAACATGCCAAGAATGCGGAAAAAAAACTCTCCACTCATAAATACTCCTTGTAACGTACAGAATAATACCAGAATAAAAAAATAATACAACATGATAGCATGGCTGAAGAGCCTCGTCAATTGACTAAATGAACTCTCATACAAAGTTGTTATAATGACCCGTACTTATGGCTGACATTCTCACCGATACCCTCAACCGCCCTCTGCGAGACCTGCGGATTTCCGTAACCGACCGCTGCAACTTCCGGTGCGTGTACTGCATGCCAAAGGAAATCTTCGGGTCGGACTATCAATTCCTGGAGCGGAGCCAGATCCTTACGTTTGAGGAAATCGCTCGCCTGGTGCGTATTTTTGTCGGGCACGGTGTGCGCAAGATCCGGCTGACAGGCGGCGAGCCGCTTGTGCGCCGGGACCTGCACCGCCTGGTTGCCATGCTGGCCGGCATCCCTGACCTGGACCTGACGCTGACCACAAACGGATCGCTTTTGGCGAGGCAGGCGCAGGCGCTCAAAGACGCCGGGTTGAAGCGCGTCAGCGTGAGCCTGGACTCCCTGGACGATGCCGTCTTCAAGGCGATGAACGATGTGGATTTTCCGGTCCGGAAGGTTCTGGAGGGGATGGACGCTGCCGCCAATGCCGGCCTGATGCCAATCAAGGTCAATATGGTGGTCAAGCGCGGCCTGAACGAGTCCAGCGTTCTGCCGATGGCCCGCTACTTCCGCGAGAAGGGCTATATCCTGCGCTTCATCGAATACATGGATGTGGGTCACACCAACGGCTGGCGCATGGACGATGTGGTCCCGGCGCGTGAGATCATCCAGATGATTGGCGCCGAGATGCCGCTCGAGCCGCTGGACCCGAACTATCCCGGCGAGGTGGCCGAACGCTGGCGCTACAAGGATGGGAGCGGGGAGATCGGCGTGGTGGCCTCCGTGACGCAGCCGTTCTGCCGTGACTGCAACCGGGCGCGGCTCTCTGCAGAGGGCAAACTGTACACCTGCCTGTTCGCCGTCAAAGGGCACGATTTCCGCGATCTGATGCGCGGTGGGGCGAGCGATGACGAAATCTCACAGGCGATTCAACGCATCTGGGGCAAACGCACCGACCGCTATTCGGAAATCCGGTCCGAAAAGACGATCGCTTTACCGAAAGTGGAGATGTCGCATATTGGAGGCTGAGGAAACTCGTCCCGCGAACAGCTCCCGTTTGTCCTCCTGTTGCACCACGTAGCCAAATTCCGATTGGGAGAGGAAGTGTTTTCATCCAACGGCATCAAAGCCATCTTCTTCGATTTCGACGGCACGCTCCGCCATAGTGTTCCAACGGGCGGGGATGTCTTCAATGATTACATCCTGAAACTGGGCCTGCAGATCAACCATGAGGACCGTCTGCGCGCCCTGCGCTGGGAGCATCGCTACTGGGCCAACTCCGTCGACCTGCGCGATGACCTTTTGGCGCACTCCGCGGACTCCGAGAAGTTCTGGATCGAATACAGCCGCCGCCGGCTGGTCGTGCTGGGTGCTTCTCCCGCCTGGGCCTCGGAGTTCGCTCCGCAGGTCTCCCTGCATATGGGTGAAGTGTATAAGCCGGAAAGCATCGTCCCGGACGATGTGCGCCGGACTCTACCCGAGCTCAAACAGGCGGGCTACCTCATGGCGGTTGTCTCCAATCGCGATAAGCCTTTCCAGGATTCGCTCGCAGACCATCGCCTCAGCGAGTTCTTTACATTCTCGCTGGCAGGCGGGGAGGTCGACAGCTATAAGCCCGAGCCCGGCATCTTCGAGCATGCCCTGGCGCGCGGGCATGTGACCGCGCAGGAAACAATCTATATCGGGGATAATTATTTTGCAGACGTGGTCGGTTCGCGCCGCGCGGGGCTCCGGCCTGTCCTCTACGACCCGGAGGGGGTCTTCCCGGAAGCCGATTGCCCGACACTCAAATCCTTCGACGAGTTGAAATCCCTTCTCCAAGTCATATAATCTTAGTAGATCACGAAATAGCTGGGAGAAGCCCGAAATCAGGGGTGCGGGCGCCGAAGGGCCCGCACCCCTGATTTCGGGCACTCTTCAACTTCCATGAAGTATTGTATATAAATACATTACAGGGGTCGCCATCCCACGGCAAACGCGAAAGGAAGGGCCTATGGCATGGGAGCGTAAAATGATGCGGACTGTGAGGGTCCGCAACGAACAAAAGGTTGGCACGCTGGCGCGCCTGCTGGCGGCCATCTCGAGCATGGGCGCCAGCGTCGGCAGCATCGAGATGCTCAATGAGACTGCCCAGTCCGTGCTGCGCGACATTACCATCTACGCGGACGACACCGAGCACATGGACAAGGTCATCGAAGCCATGCGCCATAATGAAGGCACCCGCGTGCTGGAGATCCGCGATGAAGTGCTCGCGCTCCATCAAAAAGGCAAGATCGCCATCCGCTCCCGCTATCCCATCGACTCTGTTGCTACGCTCCGCCGCGTCTACACGCCCGGTGTGCTCGAAGTCGCTCTGAAGATCGCGGACGACCCGGAACTGGCGCGCCTGTACACCAGTGTTAGCCGCATGGTCGCCCTCGTCACAGATGGGACGGCGGTGCTGGGCCTGGGGGATATCGGCCCCCTGGCGGCGATGCCTGTGTTGGAAGGCAAGGCCATGCTGATGGAAACGCTCGTGGGACTCTCGGGCGTGCCGATCCTGCTGAATACGAAAGACCCGGATGAAATGGTTCAGGCAGTATCCTCCATTGCGCCATCCTTTGCCGCCATCCATCTGGATGATATCTCCGCGCCGCGCTGTTTCGAAATCGAGGAGCGCCTGCAGTCCATGCTGGATATTCCCGTGATGCACGATGACCAGCACGGGACGGCGGTCGTCAGCACGGCCGTGCTCAATGTCGCTGCCAACCGGAGGGGTGTTGACCTCTCTAAAGCTGTGATCGGTCAGGTCGGGCTGGGCGTCGCAGGTCACGCGATCGGGAAACTGCTCATGCGCATGACCGGCAACCAGGTCCTGGGCGCAGATCGAAATCAGGAGGCCCTGGAGCGTTTCGCGCGCGCCGGCGGGAGAAAATCCAGTCTGCAGGAGATCATGTCTGCGTGTGACATCGTCATGGCGACAACAGGCTCGCACAATCTCATCAAGCCCGAGATGGTCCGCAAAGGGCAGATCATCTTCGCGCTCTCCAACCCCAACGTGGAGATCGAGCCGGAAGTGGCCCTTGCGCATGGAGCAGCATTCGCTGCGGATGGAAAATCCGTCAACAACGTACTGGGCTTCCCCGGCATCTTCCGCGGGGCTGTGGACGCGAACGCGCCGCGCATCACCGATGAGATGCTGATCGCGGCCATGGAAGTTCTGGTCCGCATGACTCCTGCGGGCGAACTCACGCCCAACCCGCTGGATAAAAAAGTACATCTCGAGGTGGCCCGCGCCGTTGCCCTGGCCGCGATGAAACAGGGCATTGCCCGCTCAGAATATGCCCCGTATGCAGAGGGGTGAACCCATGTAGGGGTCGGCAGCTGCCGGCCCCTACATGGGTTATACCTTTTCCTTGATCAGTTCCTTCAGGGTAATTCCCAAACGCGTCACGCCTTCGCGGATCGTATCCGGCGAGGAATAGGAAAAATTCAGGCGCATGGTATTGTCGCCGCCGCCCCGCGGATGAAAGGCCGTACCGGGCACAAAGGCAACCTTCTTTTCCACGGCACGTTTCAGCACTTCCGTTGCATCCATGCCTTCCGGCAGGATGCCCCACAGGAACATGCCTCCCTGTGGCTTGCGCCAGCTCACACCGGGCGGG
>DASTFG010000590.1:0-3974 GCA_035708785.1 Anaerolineales bacterium | reverse complement strand
CTATTGTTGAATGTGGCCCTGGGAGGCTATTCAGCCTATAGCTGGACCCGGCCCAATTGATTCAAAGCAGTTGGGGATCAATTTGGGGTCAAACGGTTTGAAACCCATTTGCAGCATTCCAAAATTCATGTCTATGCTCAGGGCAATCTGGTGAAGGAATAACTGGTTACCAACGCTGCCGATTGGGTATACTAGAATTGTCCCGAGCGGCTTTTGCTCGAGCCGCCGTCTCGCGCGGCGCATGCCGCACAGCGGTACCGGCGGCGATTATTGTGTAATATTCGCGCCGAGGACGGCGCTTAGAGCGTGTTTGAAAGATATTCTGAATTAGGAGAGTTTCATGACCATCACCCTCGATGGCTCGTCCCTGACAATTGAGAAACTAGTGGCGATTGCACGAGATAACGAGAAAGTCCAACTAGCCCCCGAAGCCCTGGAACGGATCAAGATCTGCCGCGCCATGCTGGAGGAGAAGCTTGCCAGTAAAGAGATCATGTACGGTACGAACACAGGTATTGGCGAGTTCTCGGAAGTGGTCCTCAACGACGATCAGGTCACGGAATTCCAGAAGTATCTGATCTACAACCACGCCGCGGGGATCGGCGAGCCGGCGCCGATCGAGCACGTCCGTGCGGCGCTGGCGGGACGGATCAACGTCCATGCGCACGGGAATTCCGGCTGCAGACCCGAGATCACCCTGACACTGGTGGAGATGCTGAACAGAGGCGTCACACCAGTTGTTTGTCAGAAGGGGTCGGTGGGCGCGAGCGGGGACCTGGCCCCGATGGCGCAAGCCGCGCTGCTGCTCATGGGGGAGGGCGAAGCCTTCTTGGACGGCGAGCGGCTCCCAGGTCATGAAGCGATGCGTAGAGCAGGGATCCCGGTCCCGGGCCTGCAGGCACGCGACGGTCTGGCGGCGATCAATGGCTCCAATCTGCTGACGGCGATGTCCGCGCTTCACATCCACGACATGGAGCGGTTTATCAAGCAGGCGGAGATCGCCGCGGCGATGACGATCGAGGCGCTGCTCGGAAATCTCAAACCCTATCACACCAGGCTGCACGAGTTGCGCGGCTTCAGCGGTGCAGTTACGTCTGCCCGCAATATCCTGAAGCTCATCGAAGGCTCGGACCTGACCACGGGCAAGATGAAGACCAAGGTGCAGGACGCCTATTCGATGCGCTCGACGCCGCAGGTCATCGGTGCGGCGCGGGACGCGGTGGCGTATGCCCGCTCGCAGGTCGAGATCGAGCTGAACGGCGTAGGCGACAACCCGATCTTCATCCCGGAGAATAATCTGACCCTGACCGGCGCCAACTTCCAGGGGACTCCCGTTTCGCTGCCGATGGACATGGCAGGCACAGCCATCACGATGGTCTGTGTACTCTCTGAGCGGCGCATGAACCGCTTGACGAACCCGGCTCTTTCGCAGGGACTGCCGGATTTCCTGGCCCACGAGCCCGGGTTCTATTCCGGGATGATGCTCAGCCAGTACACCGCCGACCACCTGATCGTGGAGCAGCGGATTTTATCCATGCCCGCGAGTATCCAGTCCATCCCCGCCGCGGCGGATCAGGAGGACTTCGTTTCGATGGGCCTGAACACTGCCATCAAGAATGGACAGATCCTCGATAACGCCTACGGCGTGCTTGGCATCGAGTTCATGGCTGCTGCACAGGCTCTGGACTTCCGTGAGTTCCATCCGGGCCAGGGGACAAACCGAGCCCGTGAAGTAATTCGAAAGTATGTTGAACATTTGCATGTCGATCGTCCGCTGTATGACGATCATAACAAGATGAAAGAGCTGGTCAAATGTGGGGAAATTTTGGAAGAGGTTGAGAAGGTGGTGGGGATCCTTGCATAATGTTCACCGTCATGTACCACTCCCTGCTGATCGGTGCTGCACTCTTTGTGCCCATCCCATTGTTGGATGAACGGCTTGCAGCATTTCTCTGGAAGCACATGGTCTCTGATCTCGCAAAGCAGCATCGCAAGAACCTGACAAACGATCAACTCCTTGCGCTCTCATACGGGTCCCGTTTCATGCTTTCGGAGGGCTGCCTGTTCCTCGGAAGAAGGATCTTCAAGGAATTATTGCAGGAAATCCTCTTCATTCTGGAATGGCGTAAGGCGATCAACCTGGCTGCCGATGCCTATTATTCAGGGTACCTGCTCAATGAGCTGTTTGCTTACGACGGGTTCGACCCGGCCAAAGCAGGACAGTATGCCGTTGCACTTCAAAAAGCCAAACAGGGTACCAACATGAAGCTGGTCCAGGGTGTGTTCAGGGGTACGTTTCGATCGGGCAAAGGGGTACTGGCCTCGATTGCCAAATGGCTTTCAAGTATTACCGTGGGCTATGTGAAAGACTCGTGGGCCCGCAGGAAGAACAGACGAAAAGCAGGCAATCTCTCTGAAGAACAGATGGAGAATTTCTTCGAGATGCACAGATCCAGGTTTCAGACGCTGCTCCAGGATCTGATCCTGCAGCTTCAAACCGGAATTGGCAACCTCCCGAAAGAGCATTTCGATCGGCTGCGAGAACGGCTGTTCCACGAAATCAGTGCCCTGGAGACAAAATGATCCTTACCGAAGTCAATTTTTTCTCAGAGACGCTGGGACTTGGCAGTTCCATGCATGTCCTCGTGCCCCAGCGCCCGTTGGCGCAGGCGCAGAAAAAGCCGAAAAAAAAGTGGCGCACCCTGTACCTTCTGCACGGTCACTCTGACGACCATACGGCCTGGCAGCGCTGGACGTCCATCGAACGGTATGTGGAAGGGCTGAACCTGGCGGTGGTGATGCCCGCCGTCCACCTCAGTTTTTATAACGATATGGCCCACGGCGGTAAGTACTGGCAATTCATCAGCGAGGAAGTGCCAGCGGTTGTGCGTGACATCTTCCCCTTATCCGCCAGCCGCAAGGATAATTTTGCCGCCGGCTTGTCCATGGGTGGCTATGGCGCGTTCAAGCTGGCGTTGACGCGCCCGGATCGTTACACCGCCGCGGCGAGTCTTTCAGGAGCGTTAGATATCCGCGAAGTGGTCCGGGCACATAATGATCCTGCAAATAAAACCTGGCTGGCAGAGATGCGCACAGTCTTCGGCGACCTGAGCAAGGTGCCGGGCAGCAAGCATGATCTGTTCACGCTGGCCAGGAGAGCGGCCAGAGGAAGGGTCAAACCCCGGCTGTATCAATGCTGCGGTACGGAAGATTTTCTATATGCCGACACTGTCCGCTTCCGGGATTTTGCGCGGAAACTCCCGATTGACCTGGCATATGAGGAAGGACCCGGTGAACATAACTGGGCGTACTGGGATATGATGATCCAGCGCGTGCTGGCGTGGATGTTCCCTGCTACTCGTCGGTGAGCTTGAAGACCTTGTCGTGCTCGTGCACTTTCTGAATGACTTTCATGCCCACATCGTCGCCGGGCCTGGCTTCGCTGACATCCTGGTGATCGATCTGCAGTGAAGTCACCTCCTGCTTGAAATCGGTCGAATGACCCAGGATGTGGATGGTGTCGCCGACGCGCAGGGGTTCGGTGAGAGTAAGCGCGGCAACGCTGATGTGGTCGAAGTAGTGGGTGATTTGTCCAATCTGTGTGCCAGACATGTTCTCATCTCCTTTCGATGAACGCCTGGAAACTTACCGGGCGGTTGTCATTCTCTGACGACCATCCGCTCCATACCCTTGAACAAGATCTGCGACTCGGCCAGATCTCCCATCCTGTGCAGGCCGGGTCGGTGGTTCGAATTATACTGCAAGTCGATCCGAGGGCTGTCTCTGCGAGCAGCTTTCCGGTCGCTCCATAGGCGCCTAAGATCAGGATTGGGGCATTAAACTTATTCCCCTGCGAACAGCAGAGAGCTTGAGAAGTATCCATGCAATCCAAACGGAGATCGCCCAGTAGACCTGGTACTCAAAGAATGCGAAGATCATGGTCGGGATGAGGGGCATTCCAGCCAGCATAGAGA
>DASTFG010000589.1:0-3831 GCA_035708785.1 Anaerolineales bacterium | reverse complement strand
TCCGGCCTCCACAACCACCCCTATACCTTCCTCAAGAGCATCTGCACTTGAGAATTGCCCATTCAGTTCTTTCGATATATCGCCCAGTGCTCCGTTCTCCAGGATACGCTGTGTCGTTCTGTCTGCTTTGATTTGAGCTTTATTGACCCTCAATTGCACCAGTGCTTCGCGGAGCAATGCCGCGGCAATCCGATCATAATCCGGGCGCTTTTGAACCTCAGGCAGTTTTTCTTTTACAGTTTTGAATACCCGTTCAAGCAATTGTTCGCGATTGGTCAAGTCCAGAGAACGAGCCTTTAACTGGGCTGTCGCAACTGCTTGTCCGCGGAGACGCTCTGCATCCTGGCGGGCACGTTCAAGGATGGCTCTCTTCTCCGCCTCCGCCTGCTCCTGGGCACGCCTTCGAATGGCGTCTGCCTTTTCCTGTGCCTCGGCCTTCATTTGATCTGCTTCTTCGCGCGCTTCCGTTAGGATCGCACGCGCCAGCATCTCGATATCTTGTGCTTCATTTTTCATAGATCGCTATCCAATCTTTTTTCTGCCCTCGATGACTCTCGAGCCAGAAAAGATTCATAACTTTATCCCAATCGCGCGAAGCACGATCTCACCCAGGGAGGCCTGGTCCTCCGGCGCGCCGCTGGGTGACGGAATCTCGACTACCAGTGGAATAGTACTACGCAGTTTGAGGTGCTCCATCCTGGCAGGGATCAATTCAGCAACATCCTGCGTGACAAGGACAATACCAACGTCCTTTGAAGCCTGAACGTCATCCAGCGCCTGGTTCACTTCAGCCGCCGTGGTTGCAGCTCGCCCGCCCACACCCGCAAGCGAGAAACCCAGCACTGCTTCAGGATGACCGATCACCAGAACTTTCATAAAAGCTCTCCCACTTCTACGGGAGCACCAGGAAGGAAATGATCAAGCCGTAAATGGCAATACCTTCTGACAGACCCACGAAGATCAGCGCGCGACCGAAAGACTCGGGTTTCTCAGCCGTCGCACCCACGGCCGCAGCGCCGGAACCGCCCACCGCAATACCGGCACCAATGCAGGCCAAACCGGTGGAAAGCGCTGCTGCCAGAGTTGCATATTGATCCACCGCGCCTTCCTGGGCCATGCCGGAAGCGAGGACCGTTGAAGGCGAAGCCAGCCAGACCAGGCCAAGCCCGGCTGCCATTAGCCCAACCAGGAAGTTAAATCCATTCAGTCCGCTCACCATCTTCGAAACGGCCCGGGCAGGGCTGGTCTTCCCATTCTGAACCACGTAGATAACGGCGGGAATGACAGGGATCAAGCCAACTAATACAGCGAAGACTAATAACATTCTTTATCTCCTTATACTTGCAGGTTTAGATTGATTTCGACGTACCAAGTCCGGCGTCGGAGAAACACAAAGAAAAGTTCTGCACTTACACATCCTCTTTCCTTGGCGTTAGCGTAAGGGGTTCAAAGCGCATGCCTCCGCCATGGAAGAACTTGCCCAAAATCTCGTAGTAGTGCAGACGCATTGTCTGGATACCGACGATCAGGCCTTCAAAGCCGATAATGAAAATATTGCCGATAATGATGGTGATCCAAAAGCCCAGGTCGGGCTCCTCGCCGGCCAGGGCAAAGATCGCCAGACTCAGACCACCGTGCGCCACGGCAAATGCTCCCACACGCACGAACGAAAGGGTGTTGCTGAGCAGGCTGATCACTGATTCAAACAGGTCCATGAAAGATTGGACAAAGAACATCAGGAACCCGCCAATACCGCTTCCTTCCACTGGCCGGTGACCTTCCATCCAGTTCCTGAAAGCCCCCGAGAACATCACCAGTATGCCAAAGACAATCGCCAAGAGGGTCCACGGAAGCGGGAGGGAAGAAATCGCAACGGCGACACGGGGTGCTATGGCAGTGGTGCCAAGAAATGACCCGAGCAGGGCAAGGAAGGCGAGGTAGAAGCCAAACATCACCAGCCCGGTATGCCCAAAAACCAGATGAGACCAATCCTTGGCGCGGATATTGTTGAACATGCCGAGCAAGAAACTCAGGAGCAGGATAACGATTCCCGCATCAATGGCGAGGCTGAGTACCGGCAGGATCTCGTGGATGGGGCTGAGCCACGGCGCCTCAAAATGGAAACCGAGATACTCATCGATCAGATGCCCCTCGAAGCCAAAAATGCTGCCATAGAGGTAACCGAAAATTGCCGCAGATGCACCACAATAGGCGATCAGCAAGCCAAGGCTGGACATCGCTTTAAGGATTATGCCTCGGTCGATCAATATGCCAAGCAGGAACAAGACCAGTCCCTGACCGAGATCGCCGAACATCGCGCCGAACAATAACGGGAAAGTAAGCGCCATTAACCAGGTCGGGTCGAGCTCGCCGTAACTTGGGCGCCCGTATGTGGTGACCAGCATCTGAATCGGGCGCAGCCATCTGTTTGTCGTCAACGCGACAGGCACGTTGGTGTGATGCCCCGCGCGCTCGGTAGGAATTGCTTCGATCAGGATTTCTGGTGAGGCTTGCTTGAGCCTTTCCGTGAGCAGCACCAAATTCTCGGTGGGCACCCACCCCACAACGACATATGTATGGCGAAGCTGTCCAAAGCGGACAATCGCATCTGCCATCATCCGGCTGACATGCATATCCCACAGCAACTCATTTAATTCCTCGCGGTGGGAGTCAGCAAGTTTCGTCAGGCCGGAATTCAACTCGGCAATCTTCTGTTTTGATGCTTCGATTGCCTTACGGATCTCGGCAGTGATCTGGGCCGGTGTTCCTTCGAATTCTTCCGGCAGGATCAAGGGGTTGAGATAGGCGCTCTTCGCGGCGCGATCGATGATGTCGAAGTTGCCGCGCGGACCCAGCAGCCATACAACCGGTCTTTGGGAATCTTCCCGCAACGTAAAGAAAACGTGAGGCACCCGTGAAAGACTGGTTTCCAGCCTGCTGACGTTTGCGGCCGGAATGATCCCAAGTATCGAATACAAGTGCTCAGACTTGCGCAACCCGCCGACTTCGACATTGATATCCGCAATAGGCTCCAGCTGATGTAGCTGGCTTTCCAGTTGCTCCAGTCGCTTCTTTTCGGCATTGAGCTGATCGCTTGTCCGCTTAACTTCCTCTTCGATCCGATCCACAGCCGGGCGAACGGCATCCAGATCGGCCATGGATTCAAAATCAGTAGATCCCAAATACTTCTCTTCGAGGTTCAAGGTTTGCAGGATCGTTTGAATGCGGCGCTCCAGCGCAGAATAACTGGCTGCCCTCTCCTGCCAGACGTTCGGACCCAGGTTTTCCAGGCCCAGATAGGTGCTGTCAACCTGATGAAAAATGCCGCGCCCACTCAAGACCTTCGCCACAGCCAAAAGGTCTTTAGAGGGGACGATCAGCTCCACTTCGGTCATTTCCTTCGGAAAAAACATATCATCTCCATGTAGAGCACTAATTTGTCGTTCCAGAATCCTGACTCTTGCGCCCCTCTAAACGGGCAGCTCCGCTTTGAGCAGGAATGGGCGGTACTCCTCCTCCGGCATCTCTGAAGACTTTGCCTCGATCAAAACAATCAAATCCTGCACTTCGATATCGCTTAGCACCAAAAAAGCCAGCGGTATCCCAATGTGGAATGGATCACCGACAAATGCGGCCAGACATTGTTTGATCAGCTCACGTTTAAGCAGGATCTCCAGTTTGGGGAGTCCGTTTTGAGGATTTTCCAGCAGCGCATTGACATCGGGAATCCCGGGATAGATCCGATTGATCACCGCAGCAAAATCTGCCCCTGCAGCAATTGCCCGAATATCTGAGTCCTGAACCCGAAATCCAAAGGGCAGCGTATAGTTT
>DASTFG010000588.1:0-3234 GCA_035708785.1 Anaerolineales bacterium | reverse complement strand
CGCTGGGCGATTCATACGCCTCCGCCGAATATCGCGCCCACCTGGCAAAGGTGCTGGCCAAACGCGCCTTGATGCGGGCAGCGGAACGGGCCGCCGCAGGGTGAGATCAATTTCGGATAGATGCGGCGAAGTACCATCATGCCGCATCTATCCTGAATACGCCAGGCAGTGGAACGTCGCGTAAAACCATAAGGGAGTTACTATGGTAGCTGTATCAACAAAAATAAATCGTCCCTCTCATGTCGTCTGGCAGTATTTCACGACGGCCAGCAATTGGCGTAAGTGGTACGGGAGTGCTTTGAAGGAAATCAATCCGGCCTGGCAGCATGGAGCCAAACTGGTCTGGGATTCCGGAGGAACTTCACCCATCATAACATTTCTTCCCGGTGCGGAAATCGGTCTGTCGATTGCCGGGAGGGATACAACCTTCGTCTTTTCCCCGGAAGGCAATTCAATCACAAACCTCAAACTCACCGAGGCCGATCCGCCAGGCGGTCCACAGGGATCGGATGGCCTGAAGCGCAAAGTTGAGCTGGAGGAAATGCTCAGGAATTTGAGGTTACGGGTCGAGGCAGAGACATGATGAAAATCCATCCCGAGTCAGGTAGAACCTAGAGGTTTTTTGAAGCGTTCGGAACAATGCTAGAATATACAGGGACCTCCCCCAGGCTCCGGCGGTCTCCTTTGCCCGGCGCAAGTCGCCATCCTACGCCAATTATTGGTTTACCAAGAGGCCATTTTGGAATTCTCTTCGATTGATACCCTTCAGACTGCGATGCGCGCCCGGAACTATATTGCCGAGCGCGGCCTGGCCACATCTCTATACCTGGCTTTGAAGCTCAACCGCCCCCTCTTCCTGGAAGGTGAGGCGGGTGTCGGCAAGACGGAGGTGGCGAAAAGCCTCGCCGTGCTGCTCGATACGGACCTGATCCGCCTGCAATGCTACGAGGGGCTCGACGTGCATCACGCCGTCTACGAGTGGAACTATACGCGCCAGATGATGCACATCCGCCTGCTCGAGGCGCGCGGCGATCACGCTTCGGAGGCGGAACTGTTCGGTCCGGAGTTCCTGTTGCGGCGTCCCCTCCTGCAGGCCCTCGAGCAGTCGAGGGAAAAGCCGGCCGTTCTCTTGATCGACGAGCTCGACCGCAGCGACGAGGAGTTCGAAGCATTCCTGCTCGAAGTGCTTTCCGATTTCCAGATCACCATCCCCGAGATCGGGACCATTAAAACTCCGACTCCGCCCGTCGTGATCATTACCTCCAACCGGACACGTGAGGTGCACGACGCCCTCAAGCGGCGCTGTCTGTATTACTGGATCGACTATCCCTCCTTCGAAAAGGAACTGGAGATCGTACAGGCCCGGATCCCGCAGGCTCCTGTCCAGCTGGCCCGGCAGATCACTGGCTTCATCCAGAGATTGCGTGAAATGGACCTGTATAAGCTTCCGGGCGTGGCCGAGACGCTGGACTGGACGACTGCCCTGGTCGCTCTCGACCAGCAGGCACTCGACCCGGCCATTGTGGATGATACGCTCGGCGCTGTGCTGAAATATCAGGACGATGTGGAAAAGGTCAAGGGTGGGCAGGCGCGCCTGATCCTCGAGCGGGTGAGGACTGAGATCGGGTGAGCGGTCAATTCCTGCACAACCTCCTGCTCTTCGGGCGCGTCCTGCGCAAACTGGGACTGGATGTCAATCCTGGCCGGATGATGGACCTGGTCAGCGCCCTCGATCATATCGAGATCGGCGTGAAGTCGGACTTCTATCACGCGGCGCGGACTCTGCTGGTGCACGAGCGGGACGACCTGCCGCTCTTCGACCAGGCTTTTGAGCTTTTCTGGCGAGCACCCGCCGAAGGCTGGGACCTTCGGGAGTGGAATGGGCTCAGCCGCCGCAGGAACTCCTCGCGGCCGGTTGTGACTCACCCGCCGCTCCAGGAGGAGGCGCCGCAAGCAGAGGGTTCGAGCGCAAGCTCAAAGGCAGCGATGTCCGTCATCGAAGTCACCCGGACCTACAGCGATCGCGAGCTGCTGCGCCATAAGAATTTCGCCGAGTTGAGCCTCGAGGAATCGGAGGCCGTCAAACGGATGATGTCAGATTTTCTATGGAAGGTCAGTGAGCGGCGCACCCGCCGGAGACGCCCGGGTAAGGGCCACCTGATCGACATGCGCCGGACGCTCCGCCACAGCCTGCGCTCGGAAGGGGAGGTCTTGCGCTGGGCGTATCTGGAACGCAAGCGCAAGCCGCGCCCTCTGGTGGTCATTGCCGATATCAGCGGCTCGATGGAGCGTTATACGCGGCTCCTGCTGCACTTCATCTATGGGATGAAAGCCGCGCTCAGCCAGCCGCTGGAGGCCTTTGTCTTCAGCACTCGTCTGACGCGCATCACGCGTCCGCTCCAGATCCGCGATCTGGATCTGGCGCTGAAGAACGTTGGGCAGCTGGTCAACGACTGGGCGGGAGGCACACGCATCGGCGAATCGCTGAAGGCGTTCAACTTTGCATGGTCGCGGCGTGTGCTCGGACGCGGGGCGATGGTGCTGATCATTAGCGATGGCTGGGACCGTGGGGATACCGAGCTTCTGGCGCGCGAGATGGCCCGTCTGCGGCGGAGCTGCCAGCGCCTGATCTGGCTGAACCCGCTGCTCGGCTCCCCGGACTACGAGCCGCTGACGCGCGGAATCCAGGCGGCCCTGCCGCACATCGATCATTTCCTGCCGGTGCATAATCTGGCAAGCCTGGAAGATTTAACCGCTCGGCTGGAGCATCTCGATCATCAGCCGCCTGGAGCGAGGTCGGCCTTACTTCGTACCAAAAAGAACAACGGTGAGAGGCACCAGGGGCGCAGTGTGTAAATCTGGATTGCGCAAGAACGAAGAAGATCGTTTTCATAGGCTTTCAGCCCTCGAGCTCTTTGTATCCTTTGTGGTGCGAATAAACGGAGGAAATCATGCGCGATATTCTATCTGACCTTGATCGCTGGAAGGCGGAGGATCAATCGATCGCCCTGGCCACGGTCGTGCAGACCTGGGGATCTTCGCCCCGGCGCGCCGGAGCCAAAATGGCTCTCACGCCCGATGGGGGGATCACCGGCTCGGTGAGCGGCGGCTGCGTCGAGGGCGCGGTGTTCGAGGCCGGGGTGGAGGTGCTGCAGACGGACCGTCCCCGGCTCCTGCACTTTGGCGTAGCGGACGAGACTGCCTGGGAAGTGGGCCTGGCCTGCGGTGGCAGCA
>DASTFG010000587.1:0-10724 GCA_035708785.1 Anaerolineales bacterium | reverse complement strand
TCCATTCTTCGCCATCATGGCAATACCGTTAACTCTGTTGGTCATTGCTCGTGAAATGGATCTTTCTTTTCCGTCCATCATGGCGATGGGTATGGTGGCCTTTTTACTAACCTATGAAGCTACAGTCGGCATAGGAAGCATAACGATGAGAGTAGTGTTGGCCTTCGTTGTCGCGCTCATGGCGGGAACCTTCATCGGCTGGCTCAACGGCTTGATTGTCGTCAAGTTTGGTATCCCTTCCCTGGTGGCGACCATAGGCACACAATTTTTTTGGCGTGGTGCCGTGCTGGTTCTTTCACAGGGCCAGAGCGGCACACTCAGCTATGTCAAAGGATCGTTTCTACATCCGCTGTTAGTGGGGAAAATCGGCAATGGCTTTCCCATGCAAATGCTTTGGTTGATCCTCATTGCTGTTCTCGGCTGGGTATTGCTCAACCGCCATAAATTTGGCGCCCACATTTATTTGATCGGCGATAACATCAATAGCGCTGAGCTGATGGGCATTAATACGGCCCGCGTCCGCACCCGGGCGTTCATGCTGATTGGGCTGATCTCTGCTTTCGCCGGTGTCATGGCCAGTTTTCACGTAGTCTATTTCTGGCCCAGTCTGGGCGATGGCCAGTTGCTTCGCACCCTCGCATCCGTCTTTCTCGGAGGCACATCCGTCTTTGGCGGCACCGGAACGATTCTGGGCACATTCCTCGGTGCATTCATCATCGGCGCTATTGAAGCCGCGACCGTTGCAGTCGGCCTGACCGGATTCTGGACCCAGTTAATTTACGGATTGATCATTGTGCTCTCAGTCATCATGCATACGTATCTGCGCAAGCGTGTGGAATAGTCGATTACGAAGATGAAAGGCATACCTTACTCAATGAAATCCGTTCGCCTGCACGCTGTTGGGAACTTGCAAATCCACGATGAACCTGTCCCTGTGCCCGGTGAGGACGAGAAGTTAATCCGTGTGAGGGCAGTCGGTGTATGCGGCTCGGACCTGCACTGGTTTTCCGAGGCAGGAATCGGCGACGCGCAGCTAAAACATCCCCTGATCCTGGGTCACGAGTTCGCAGGCGAGACAGAAGACGGACAGCGTGTGGCAATTGACCCGGCAATCCCGTGCGGGGTATGCGAGTTTTGCATACAAGGGAATCCGAACCTGTGTTCTTCCTTGATCTTTGCCGGGCATGGCGAACAGGATGGCGGCTTGCAAGAATGCATCGCCTGGAATGTAAAAAGCCTGCATGCGATCCCTGATTCGTTCACATATGCCGATGGGGCGATGCTTGAGCCGCTCGGTGTGGCCATTCACGCCCTGGATCTGGGAAAGCTCAAAGCGGGGATGACCGTCGGCGTGTTCGGATGCGGGCCGATCGGATTGCTGATCGTACAGGCGGCGCGGCTGACCGGCGCAGCGAATATTATTGCAACGGATCTCCTGCCTCATCGCCTGGACGCGGCAAAAGGCTTCGGGGCGGATCACGCACTTCTGGTGACGGACAGCTCACACCTTGAAGAGGTTCTGGCGGCGACCCAAGGGCGCGGCGTGGACGTAGCCTTCGAGGCGGCTGGGAAGCAGGAAGCGGTTGACGACGCAGTCGCCGCCGTTCTCCCGGGTGGGAAAGTGATCCTTGCCGGAATCCCGGACGATAATCGAACTTCTTTCTCCGCCTCCACCGCGCGGCGAAAGGGCCTGACAATCAAGCTTGTTCGGCGGATGAAGCACACGTACCCACGTGCGATTGATCTGGTAACCAAAGGTCTGGTGGATGTGCACTCGCTTGTCACACATCGTTTTCCACTCGATCAGGCGGTTGAGGCGTTTCATACGGCCGCGCGGCGCGAAGGATTGAAAGTCATCATAGAAATGTGATCAGCCTTGCGAAGGTTTGGTCCGTTGCGAACGTCTACCATAAAGCCTTTGCAAACCTAAAAAAGGAGAGGACAAGTGGCGAAATATGCAATTGGTATAGACTTCGGTCGGAATCGAGTCGAGTAATGGGAGAGCAATATGGAACGAGATGATACCCAAAAAGCAATGGAGAGCGGCAGGACTGCTCTTGGCGTCGAGTTGGGCTCGACTCGTATCAAGGCGGTGTTGATCGGCGAGGATCATATGCCGATCGCATCGGGAAGCCATGAGTGGGAAAACCGATACGAGAACGGCATGTGGACATATACTCTAGAAGATATTTGGACAGGCTTGCAGAAAAGCTATCGCAAGCTCAGGGACGAGATCTTGGAGAAGTACAACACCTCGCTCCAGACCATTGGCGCCATCGGCTTCAGCGCCATGATGCACGGCTATATGGCATTCGATAAGGATGGAAACCTACTCGTCCCGTTTCGTACGTGGCGAAACACTGTAACAGGGCAGGCCTCAGAGCAGCTCACCGATCTGTTCCAATTCAACATCCCCCAGCGCTGGAGCATTGCACATCTTTATCAGGCTATATTGAACAAGGAGGCTCATGTCAGCGATATCAGCCATTTGACCACGCTGGCAGGCTATGTCCACTGGAAACTGACGGGGCAAAAGGTGTTGGGCGTTGGCGAAGCATCGGGCATGTTCCCGATCAAAAGCAAGACCAAAGATTACGATGAGCTCAAGATCGAGCTATTCAACGAACGGCTCGAAGCGAAGAACATCCCTTGGAAGATACAGGATATCCTGCCCAAAGTCCTTGTAGCAGGAGAAGACGCGGGCGTTCTTACCGAAGAAGGTGCAAGACTGCTCGATCCCGCGGGACAACTTCAGGCAAGAATCCCGGTCTGTCCGCCTGAGGGCGACGCGGGCACAGGCATGGTCGCGACCAACAGCGTTGCAGAGCGAACGGGCAATGTTTCCGCAGGAACATCCGTCTTTGCCATGATCGTCTTGGAAAAGGCTCTCTCAAAAGTCTATCCTGAGATCGACATGGTGACGACACCGACAGGTAAGCCTGTGGCCATGGTCCATAGTAACAATTGCACATCCGATCTCAATGCATGGGTTGAACTATTCCAGGAATTCACGAACGCGCTCGGTGTGGAGATTAGTCAATCCAGCTTGTTTGAAATGCTATATAAGCAGGCGCTGACGGGCGATGCGGATGCGGGCGGGCTCCTTGCTTACAATTATCTTTCGGGCGAGCACATCACGCGCTTCGAGGAGGGGCGTCCGCTGTTCGTCCGTACACCCAAAAGCCGTTTCACACTTTCGAACTTCATGCGCATGCATCTGTTCTCGGCGCTTGGTGCATTGAAGATCGGGTTGGACATCCTCTTCGAGCAGGAGCAGGTAAAGATCGACCAGATCCTGGGTCACGGCGGCTTCTTCAAGACAAAGGAAGTGGGCCAGAAGGTCATGGCGGCTGCGATGAATGTCCCCGTTTCCGTGATGGAGACCGCAGGCGAGGGCGGCGCGTGGGGAATTGCACTGCTTGCCGCCTATATGCTGCGTAAGGAAACGGATGAGCCTTTGGAAGCCTATCTCTCGGACAAGGTCTTTGCAGGGGAAAATGGCACAACGATTGCTCCTGACCAAGCGGATATCGATGGCTTTACGGCATTCATGGAACGCTACAAAAAGGGACTTGTCATCGAAAGGGCCGCTGTAGATGTGTTAAGAGTAGCTCAGTAAATAAGTACACAAGCAGACAGATAGACCTGTGTGCCTTTCTACTTGTGTACCAGCCACCTTGGAGAAGACATGCTAGAGAAACTTAAAGACGAGTTGGTTGAACTTCATCGGGAACTTCCCAAGAACAACCTCGTAGCCTGGACGAGCGGCAACGTCAGCGCGCGTGATGCAGAAACAGGGCTGGTTGTCATCAAGGCCTCGGGCGTGCGGTACGAAGAGCTGCGTCATGAACATATGGTAGTGGTCGATCTGGACGGAAATATGATCGACGGAGACTACAAGCCGTCCTCCGACACAGCCAGCCACCTTTATATTTACAAACATCGGCCGAATATAGGCGGCGTGGTGCATACCCACTCCGCGTACGCTACAGCCTTCGCAGCCGTGAACAAGCCGATCCCGGTCGTACTCACGGCGATCGCAGATGAGTTCGGCGGCCCCATTCCTTGCGGAGGATTTGCCATGATCGGCGACGATGCGATTGGCAAAGTTGTCCTGGAAAGCATTGGCAGATCCCCTGCAGTGTTGCTCAAGAACCATGGTGTATTCACAGTTGGAAGGGACGCCAAGTCCGCGGTCAAAGCGGCAGTTATGACAGAAGATAACGCACGCACCGTCTGGCTTGCCATGCAAATCGGCGTGCCGGACGAAATCCCGGCTGAGGATGTTGAGAAGCTACATCATCGTTATACCCATGTCTATGGGCAGTAAATGACCTACCCCCCGACGCCTTCAGCGCCACGCCTTCCCTCACAGGGAATGGGGCAGGGGAGATAGGTCGAAAACAGGAGGTATTCAAATGATCGATTTGAAACAATATGAGGTCTGGTTTGTCACGGGCAGCCAGCACCTGTATGGTTCCAAAACGTTGGAACAGGTGGCAGACCACTCACGCAAGATTGCAGCCGCGCTGGATGCATCGGCCCATATCCCGGTGCAGGTGATCTTCAAACCTGTGCTGACCACGCCAGCGGCGATCCGTGAATTGTGCCTCGAGGCCAATTCCGTCAGACCCTGCATCGGACTCATCACCTGGATGCACACCTTTTCGCCCGCCAAAATGTGGATCGCCGGATTGAGCTTGCTCAAGAAACCTTTCCTGCACTTGCATACCCAATACAACCGCGAGATCCCCTGGTCGCAGATCGACATGAACTTCATGAACCTGAACCAGTCTGCCCATGGCGATCGTGAGTTCGGGTTCATCGGCAGCCGCATGAGGCTTAACCGTAAAGTTGTGGTAGGGCACTGGCAGGAGGAAGGTGTTCAGTCTGAGATAGGAGTATGGACCCGCGCCGCCTGCGCCTGGGCGGACTGGCAGGGGGCAAGGATCGCCCGCTTCGGGGATAACATGCGCGACGTTGCCGTGACGGAGGGCGACAAAGTGGAGGCGCAGCTCCGTTTTGGATATGATGTGTACGGCTATGGCGTGGGCGATCTGGTCAAAGCGGTGAACGAGGTAACGGACTCGGACGTCGACCGCCTGGTGCAATCGTATCTTGATGAATATGAGGTTCCTCCCGCCTTGCGACCGGGTGGCGAGAAACATGCTTCGGTGTGCGAAGGGGCCCGGATCGAGCTTGGTTTGCGGAACTTCTTATCTGAAGGAAATTTTAAAGCGTTTACCACCACGTTCGAAGATTTACACGGACTCGAGCAACTGCCCGGTTTGGCGGTTCAACGACTAATGCGTGATGGCTATGGCTTTGGGGCCGAAGGCGATTGGAAGACGTCCGCCTTAGTACGCGCCATGAAAGTGATGAGTGAAGGGCTGAAGGGCGGGGTCAGCTTTATGGAGGATTACACCTATCATTTCAACGGTTCGGGGGATAAGGTGCTTGGCGCGCACATGCTCGAGATCTGCGAATCCATCGCGGCGGGCAAACCCAGACTGGAGGTGCTGCCGCTTTCGATCGGCGGAAAGGCCGACCCCGTGCGCCTGATCTTCGATTCGAATACCGGACCTGCGATTTGTGCCTCCATCATGGACATGGGACAGCGCTTCCGGCTTGTTGCCAACATCGTGGATGTCGTTCCCACGGATGAACCTCTTCCCAAGTTGCCGGTGGCGCGTGCGTTATGGCTGCCGCGTCCGAACCTTAAGACGGCTGCCGCCGCATGGATTTATGCCGGTGGCGCTCACCATACCAGCTTCAGTTATGTTGTGACGGCCGGGCATTTACAGGATTTTGCCGACATGGCAGGCACTGAATTCCTGTTGATCGACGAGAATACAAAATTGGAGGATTTCAAAAAGGAATTACGCTGGAATGACCTGTACTATCACATGCTGAATGGTTTGTAATGCCAGTACATCACGTAATCGCCAGGAGAAGTCCGAATCGTTTGGGCATTGGATCGCTTTCGTATAATACTGCATCTGGGTCCCGGAAAGGAGGTGACGGAAGACAGACGCTCTCGACTTTCATTTGAAAAGGTCGATCGGTTGGTATTTGGATTGAAGTAGATCAGGAGAAAAAGAAATGTCCAAATTAATACATTTGATTTCCATCGTCGTCCTGCTTGCCCTGCTGATTCCAACTACACCTGCCTATGCAGCTTCGGCGACCATCACCGTATCCGGAACGCCGTGGGGTCTCAGCACCTGCTACATTGGAGCCACGGAAGGGAATGTTCGTTTCGATATCGCCGATTTGCAGGCCGCCGGGATGAATACGTATCGTATCTACGGCGGCATGTCACGCTGGGAGGCCCAGGACGACGATGGCGTATATGGATCCCCCACCATTGCCGAGATCAAAGCCAACCCTAATGTCATCAATTGGACTTGGTGGGATAGTGTGATGACCACTCCTCCGGATAACAGCGATTACTGGTGGTCCGGCACGCCGGGTACAACCTGGCAGGGCAACGCACGGACCATCTTCCAGTCATTGAAAGATGCCGGGATCCGTCCGGTGCTTACCATCCGCAATGTTGATAACAACAATGAGCCGGGCTGGGCGGCCCAGCTCAACCCACCAAACACGACCGAGGACTGGAACGAATGGTGGGAACACGTCTTTGCCACCGTCTACTGGTTGAATGTTCGCAATGACTATCGTGTGGACGATTTCGAGGTCCACAACGAGCCAAACAACAGCGGTCAGGGCTGGGACGGTACCCAGGCGGACTACTTTGCACTCGTGCAGCAGACCAAAGATGCGATCGATTACGTCTATACCACCTATCTGCCGGGCCGGACCTATCACATCTATTCACCTGTTACGACGGGTGGAAGCAGCTGGCCAAACGATGCCCTGCAGCAAATCCCTGCCTATTTCGACAGTGTGGACATCCATAACTACAATTCCGACATCACCGGCTACACTCAACAGGTGCATGGCTGGATGGATGCCAGCGGTCACGGCTCTTATCCACTGTGGCTGAGCGAGTGGGCTACCTATCGCGGCGGGTATACGAACGCCGGCACCGGGGTAAAGACCATTCTCAACAATCTGATCCGAGGCTCGCGTCCCGGTAACAACTACATTTATGGCAGCCACTTGTTCACATTTTACGATTGGGATGGCTTCAGCGGCGGTTTTCAGAACTTTCAGGGTCTGGTGGATATTAATGGCTCGAAACGCACGAGCTTCTATGCCCTGCAGATGGGCACAAAGGCCTTGAATGGCTGCAAGACGACGTATCAGAGCACGGCCAGCCACAGCAACTTGCTTGCCATGACAACCCGTGATGCGAGCGGTACCCTCTATTTCCTGGTCACTAACAGCGCTGCAAAAACATCCTATACGATCGACGTCGATCTTTCAGCCCTCATCAGCAGCGGCACCGGAACGCAGTGGCAGTTCGACTCCACCCACTTGAACGTGGTCGTCGGGAATCCGGCCTTAAGCAATGGCCACCTGACCTTGACCATGCCAGGGACTTCTGCCATGCTGGTCACGTTTCCGTAGCGTACGTCCCGGCGGATCTGCATTGCCTGCCTCTCCCCGTCGCCGCGCTTGCAAGCAGCACAGATCCGCCCTTGGAACAATGCACACCTGCTCCGGCACACGAGCACATTAAGTGGAGCCGGATTATGCCTGCTTCACCGCGCACGGGAGCGACGGTCGTCATGATGTGCCTAATCTAAAACAGTCTGCGGGAAGAGCAACCAAAAAAGGTCTTTACTCAAAATAGATGCTCGATATTCTCGAAAACTACGGGGATTCTGACTACGAGGCGGCAAGAGTGCCTGTCGGTAGTGTAGGATTGTTTCAGTAAATATGAGCAAGAGTAGGTCACATATTATCTTTGCGGTGTTCAGACGAAAGGAAAACGACATGACCTACCGCAACAATTTTACCTTACCTGTCGAGCATAAATCCTATCACTGCAACGCCCGCGCATGACCAGACCAGCCTCTGCATGTGGATCCCCCCCGATATGATAAGCTCGCCGAGTACCAACGCGGCCGCGTAGCCCACGCCAACGATCAGACTGCGCGAGAATGTTCCCAAATATCTGCTTATAGCTATGTCTCCCTGGGGAAAACAAGATCCATTGACCGGTTCTGGATTCGTTTTGCCTGATACGGCTGTTCTCGCTCAAGTACATTCTTTTTTGGACCCATCAATAGATAAAGAGTCATTTCTCCCTTTCCTTTCACCTGGACGGGACCACGTTTCTTGAAGTCATATCGATCCCTGAGACGATCATATACTTCTCTGGTAACCTGGATCTTGTCGAGCACCCCGAACGATTCCATGCGGCTGGCCACGTTGACTGTATCCCCCCAGAGGTCATAACTGAACTTCTTGTATCCGATGATACCTGCGATGACCGGACCCGTATTTATGCCAATGCGTAGGTTGAAGTTACCAAGCCCATTCCTTTGGAAATTCTGCATGACAGTTTGCATTTCAAGGGCCATCTCGACCAGGGCTTCCAGATGATCTGAGCGCGGCGTGGGCAATCCAGAAACGACCATATACGCGTCCCCAATGGTTTTGATCTTTTCCAGTTCATATCTCTCGGTCAGTTGATCGAAGGCTGAAAAGATCCGGTTGAGCAGGGAAACGACTTCAGCCGGAGTCTTATTGGCAGAGTAAGGCGTGAAGTTAGCGATATCGGCGAAGAGAATACTTGCCTCCTCGAAATGGTCGGCAACTGCTTCTCCGCGTTTGAGCCGCTCGGCAACGGAAGCCGGCAAAACATTGAGTAAGAGGCGCTCTGATTCCAGTCGCAAGTCTTCTGTTTCTTTGTGTTGTCGTTCGATCACGAGACGCTGTAAAAAAGCCAGGCGGTTGATCCTCTCGAGTCCGTAGCCCAGCATCATGCCAATGATATTCAGACCCACCAGAAAAAAGTTGATAGTGAAAAATTGGAGAGTGGTCTGCGAATTGGCCAGCATCTGTTGATGAACGATGCCGATGAAAATGTAACCGGTTATAGTGAGCCAGCCCTGGAGGCTCGAATACCAAAGGTGACCACTCGAAATATAACCGCAGATCAAGACCAACATCAATCCGATCGGATAAAAGGTGAAGGCGAGTTCACCTGGCTGCGATATAGTGATCATGACCAGTATGGTGATGTTCATGATCAACATCCACAGATTCATGAGCCAGGACATTCCTATTTGGAAGAAGCGGTAAAAAGAGGCGACAAACAAAGCTATGGCAAAAGGCTCAGCGAGTGCACGCAAGGCCCATGCAGCTCGATGGGTTTGTGGCATGGCAAAATAATCTAGAATCCCAAATAAACCATATACGACAAAGCTAAACAGAATGAATAGTCTCTGTATCGGTATGGTACGGCTGGCATAGTCTTCGCGATAGGCGCGTTCGAGATCGCGAGGAAACCGCAAATGATTTTGATATTGTAGAGGATTGTCTAGGGCATTGAGTGTATCATTCATATCATGTTTTCTATCCATCATGGTGTGAATGTGCATTCCTTATCCTTCCCTGCGATCTAATCTCGCATTTCCAATATCAGCAGGGATACCGTATTCAAAGAGCAGGCTTCTGAACTCTGCGACTTGCCGATCTAACTGGCGGATGCGGGCAGACATTACTTCAACGAGATGAAATGCCAGAGCTGGATCCTCCTTGAGCCTGCGCAGGAAGTCTGCCTTGTCAATGGTGAGCACTCTGGTGGGACCCAGCGCGCGCGCTGTAGCGGCGCGGTCGATGCGCTCGAAGACGGCCATCTCCCCGAAGAAGTCTCCCTTCTCCACTGTGGCGATCTGATAATTAATGCCATCCTGCTCGCGCAGGATTTCAACGAGTCCCTCCTGCACAATGAAAATCTGGTCGCCCTTTTCACCTTGCTGGACGATGATCTCACCATCTTGATATTCTTTTCCAAGTGTGTTTGTTTTCATTTTCAATCTCCTTCTGCGCGGCACAGTTGCTGCAAAGCGGAATGACCAAGCACATTGCTATCGTAGAACGAAACGGCCAGATTCCAAAGGAAGGCCGGATGGACCGTGCGCCAGAAAATATCCGCATACGACGCACTGCCGGTAAAGGTATCCCACAGGACACTTCCCATGCGTCGCTCCACGTTCATGGCCTGCTCACGAGCTGCCATGCCCAACACTACATTGCGGAAGGCAGGCATGCGCTGGATTCGCCGGGTCACAAAGAAAATGATTCTCCCGAAAAGATTATCCTTTTCTGTTTTCCGGCAGATCGGCGCGTAGTGGCGCTTGAAATCCTCCTCAGCAATCCCGTTCAAGATCGCGGTCGTCGCTGCGGCCTTGGCTGCGCGAAAGGCTGAACCGATGCCGTCCTTGTATAACCGTGACACGGCGACATCGCCTATGAAAACAACGCGGTCATCGTAAGGCTGGATCGCGCCTTGGACGGGAATGCGCGGCATACATTGACAGGCGGGCCGATCCCATTCCCAATCAGGCGGAAAACAGGCCGTTAGTTCGGGAGCAGTCATAAAGTCTCGAACGAGCTGTTCGTCGATATCCTCTCCGATCAGGCAGGCGGTCACATAATCCCCTTTGGGGACAACCATTGCAAACTTAAGCCGAGGAATATTTGTCAGAAACATGTGCAGCGAATTACCCATGTATTTATGAATGTTCTCCGCTCCCAGATAATATTCGCGGATGGCGGTTTTGATTACCGAGGGAGGCGTGTAT
>DASTFG010000586.1:0-3755 GCA_035708785.1 Anaerolineales bacterium | reverse complement strand
TGGCCCCCGACATCAGCGTCAATGGCCTGGCACTTGGGGCGGTCCTGCCGCCCGCCAATGGAAATGTCAATCCCGAAATCATAAAATCCATCCCTGCCAGAAGATGGAGCAGAGCGAATGAAGTGGAAGAGGCCTTACTTTTCCTACTGAGCGGGCCCGCGTATATCACTGGCGAAATTATTCACGTGGACGGTGGCAGGCATTTGGTGTGAAAACAAGCAGCAAAGACTCAGTAGAAACAATGATGTGGTTATACGCAAAGCGAGAGGTTGACAATTATGGATAAAGTCATCATCAAAGATTTACTGGCGCGCGGCGTCATCGGGGTCAATGATTGGGAACGTAAGCGGCCACAGGATATTTTGATCAATCTCACCCTGTTTACCGATACGAGGCGCGCGGGTGAAACAGACAGCCTGGAAGACTCCGTCAATTACAGTACGATGAGTAAGAAGATCCAGGCCCATGCCGAAAGCGCAGGCAGACTGACCGTCGAAGCATTGGCAAGCGATCTCGCCAAGATTTGCCTGGAGGATAAAGGCGTCCTGAAAGTCATTGTCCGCGTCGAAAAGCCTGGGGCCGTCCGCTTTGCACGATCGGTCGGTGTGGAGATCGAACGAAGCAGAGATGAGTGAATTGCATCTGGCCTATTTGAGCCTGGGCTCGAATATCCAGCCTGAGACAAATCTGGTCAGGGCTGTTGAAAGGTTGCAGGATTTTGGCAAGATCGAGAAAATCTCCAGTGTCTGGGAATCCGAATCTGTTGGCGCCCCGGGCCCGAACTATCTGAACGCATGTATCCAATTGGTGACACCGCTGTCCCAGTGGGAACTAAAAGAACAGGCGCTCCTGCCCATCGAAATCGATCTGGGACGACGCCGAAGCGCGGACCGATTCGCGCCGCGCACGATTGATATCGATATTGTGGTGTTCGACGATAAATCCTGTGACGATAAATACTGGGAGCAGGCGTTTGTTGTGGTCCCCCTTGCCGAAATCTATCCCGAATATCATAACCCTCTGACGCTGGAAAGCATTTCTGAAACGGCAGCGCGTCTCCGCGAAAAGGCATGGATCGAGACGCGCCGCGAGGTTTTCAATCGCTTTAAAAGGAGCAGTGCAGGGCCCTAGATCTGAAGCGGCTTCGCTCCCCTCGAGATATTATCAAGAAATTCCTGTCTCGTCGCCAGGTTCGCACGGAATGCGCCATGCATCGCGGAAGTAGTCATACGGGCATCATGCTTTTTCACGCCGCGCATCATCGAACAGAGATGAACCGCCTCGACGACAACACCGACGCCCTGCGGCTCCAGAAACTCCTGCAGAAAATCCGCGATCTGGCGGGTCATACGCTCCTGCACCTGCAGCCGCCTAGCATACATATCTACCATGCGCGGGATCTTCGAAAGCCCAATCACCTTCCCGGCCGGGATGTAGGCCACATGTACGCGTCCCAGGAACGGCAGCATATGATGCTCGCATAAGCTGTAAAACTCGATGTCACGCACAAGCACCATTTCATCGTAATTGATATTGAACAAAGCTCCGTTGAGGATCTTCGCAGGTTCGGCCACATAGCCGCTCAAGAGCTCTGCATACATTCGCGCCACCCGATCAGGCGTGTTTCGCAGCCCTTCCCGTTCCGGATCCTCGCCCACCGCCTGCAACAGGCTGTATACGGCTTGCTTTGCACTTTCCACATCGATATGCATCGCATCAATCGCATATCGTTCATCATCATCATCGATATATTCCATATTTTCTCCTAGATAACACTAGCCCGACAACCCACGTCGAGCTAGTTTATGCACCATCCTATCCAATCATTATCCGATCACAGGCTCGATCAGCCCATAAGAGCCATTCCGCCTCCGGTAGAGCACCTGAATGGCATTTTGCTCGGCATTGAAAAAGATAAAGAAGTTATCATGTCCGAGCAGGCGCATCTGCTCAATCGCCTCTTCTTCGTTCATGGGTAGAACCGGAAACTTCTTGCGCCGGGCAATCAGCGGCATTAACTCGCCAGTATCCTCATCGATTGCCAGTTCCTCTTCCAAAGCCACGTCGGCTGCCGAGCGACCATCGCCGCGCCCGTGATAATGCTTACCCTTATAGCGATCAATCTGGCGCTGCATCTTATCCAGTGCCGTATCGAACGCAGCATGTAAATCATCGGCGCGCTCTTCGGTACGAAGGATAAATCTCTTGCCCCGAACGGTGATCTGGGCCACCTGACGATCTGAAGCACTGCGAGCCGTCTTCACGTGAGATAGCTCAACACGTATCTCGTCGATTTCCTGAAGGTATCGATCCAGCTTAGCGGCCTTCTTCTCCACATACTCGCGCATGTTGTCGGTCAACCGCATATTGCGGGCCACCGCCTCAACTCTGTTCGCCATAGTGCCTCCTGAAAAAAGTGATCAACTGCCCCGGCGGGCAATTGTCAAACGCGGTTAAGATTATGGTGTGAAAGGGCACGCGCGATTGTCAACACATACACATCCCGTGCGCCTGCTGAAAGCAGGCTCATCGTACAGGCCGAGATGGTAGACCCTGTCGTCGCGACATCGTCCATGAGCAGGATCGATCGGCCTTTCACCACCTTAGGATCAGCCTGGTAAGCGTTATGGACATTCTCATGCCTCTGCGAGACGCTTAGCCCTACCTGTGACCGCGTCTCACGCGTTTTCCAAAGTGCCTGGGGCGCATAATCCGTTCCGGTCTCATGGGCCAGCGGCCGCGCCACCAGTGCAGTCTGATTATATCCGCGTTCCTTGAGGCGCTTTTTGCCCAATGGAACGGGGATGATTGCCTGCACCTGCCACTGCAGTGAGAGAAAGAATTCGCTCATCTGTACGGCAAGCATTTCTCCCAGGCCGATATTTCTGCGGTATTTCAGTGTGTGAAGCGCATCCTGGATTGGGGAATCGAAAACTGCCCATGACCGCATCTTACAATAGACCGGTGGACTGGACCGGCAGTTTTCACAAAGACCGGCCCCATTGCTCGGGATCCCGCATTTGTCACAAAACGGCTCTCGTATGCGTGGGACGCGCCCCTGGCAATCCGGGCACCAGCGCCATCCCAGCTTCCCACACCCCCCGCATACAGGCGGAAAAAGTAAATCCAGCCCCCTCCAGGTCAACCGATACAGGCGATACGACCAGGGTATCTTCTTCACACAGAACGAATGTAGCTGTTTATCCTAACGAAGTCATGATTTGAATAGCGGCAGGCGTCAAAATAATGATCATGATCGTGGGAAAGATCAACAAGGCCATGGGGATGATCATCTTGATCGGCGCCTTATGAGCTTCTTCTTCCGCACGCTGGCGACGTTTTAAACGCATCTGATCCGCCTGGATGCGCAACACCTTGGCCATGCTCACTCCCAACTGTTCACTTTGAATAATAGCTGCCACGAAACTGGTCATCTCCGGGATACCGAGACGGTCAGCCATATCCTTTAATGCATCCCTCCGAACCTTGCCCAACTGAACTTCACGAATGACGCGGGCAAATGCCAGGGAAAGGTCCGTGTCCCACTTTTCAGCAACTTTAGACATGGCTGCATCAAAGCCAAGGCCAGCTTCGACACAGATCGTCAACAGATCTAAAGCATCGGGCATGGCCTTACGAATTTCCTTTTGGCGACGGGTAATTCTGCTTGTGAGCATAATCTGCGGCAGCCAGAAGCCACCAATCGTCGCTCCACCGATCAGCATAAATTTGTCGGTCGTGGTAAATGAAGGAGA
>DASTFG010000585.1:0-5558 GCA_035708785.1 Anaerolineales bacterium | reverse complement strand
GCTTCCGGGTGATGGCGCGGCGCGTCACCAAGCGCGGCATGAGGGCGATGTCTGATGTGAACGCGGCCATCAAGGAAACGATCAGCGGTATCTCCATCGCCAAGAACTTCCGCCAGGAGGAAAGCATCTTCAAGTCGTTCGACGAATCGAACGAGCAGTCCTACCGGGTGAATATTCAGCGTGGTTTTGTGCTCTCGCTGGTCTTTCCCACACTCAACGCGCTGGGGGGTGTCTTTGCAGCTATCCTGATCTACGTGGGCGGCCTGAGCGTGGAACAGGGAATCATTACCGCCGGTGCATGGTATCTATTCATCATGAGCCTCGACCAGTTCTTCTTCCCCATTCTCAATCTCTCCGCGTTCTGGTCGCAAATCCAAGCGGGGCTCTCCGCCGCCGAACGAGCTTTTGCCCTGATCGACGCCGATCCTAATGTCCTGCAAACAGATCAGAGGCCTGTACCTGCCTTGAAGGGTAGTATCCATTTCGATGACCTGTCTTTTCGCTATTCGGATAACGAACCGGTTCTGACCCGCTTCAACCTGCTCGTGCAGCCCGGCGAGACTCTGGCCCTTGTCGGGCATACCGGCGCAGGGAAATCGTCCATCGCGAAGTTGATTGCCCGCTTTTATGAGTTCCAGGAGGGTCGTCTGCTGATCGACGGGCATGACATCCGCACGTTCGATCTGGCGGAATACCGCAAGCAGCTGGGGATTGTTTCTCAAGTCCCCTTCCTGTTTTCAGGGACGGTCGCGGATAATATCCGCTATGCCGCGCCCGAAGTTTCAGATGACGAGATCCTCGGCATGGCACGCAAGATCGGGAATGGCGAATGGCTGGAGACGCTTCCAAACGGGATCCAAACCGAAGTCGGGGAGCGAGGTGCTCGCCTGTCCATGGGACAGAGGCAGTTAGTCGCCCTGATGCGGGTCCTGATGCAGAGACCTGCCATTTTCATCCTGGATGAGGCCACTGCCAGCGTCGACCCATTTACCGAATGGCAGATCCAGCAGGCGCTCGATTTGATTCTGAAAAATTCGACGAGCATTCTGATCGCGCACCGTCTCTCCACCGTGAAGGCTGCCGACCGGATCGTCGTCATGGAAAAAGGACGGATCATCGAGGAAGGGAATCATGAAGGTCTGCTGCGACAGGGCGGTCATTACGCTACGCTGTATAACACATACTTCAGACACCAGTCGCTGGATTACAGACCGCCCGGGCTGGATGAACTGCTTGCCGTCAAACAGGGCCTATCGATCGAGCCAGACCAGCAGGGCGACGACTGATCCTTTTTTTATTCTCCCGCTTTTGTCTCCTCGAGGAGCTCAAATGTTGCTTCAACGACAGATCCGGGGGTGACCAGGCGCAGGCAGTTGTGGTGTTCCATCGGGCAGATGCTCTTGTAACAAACTTGCACGGGACATCCTAAGAAAGCGTCCGGTGCGGCACATTCCAGGGCGTGTGCTGGGGGTTGGTCAAAGCATATAGATTTACAACGGAGTGTGGAGCGGGGCCGCGCTATATTCAGAAGACTGACCGTAATGACCGTAAAAACAGGAATACTTTGATCGCAGGGCTGTATGCTGTAGCAAACCCTTTGTTTCCCTCTCTACTGCGAGAGGGCAAAGTTCAGCGCGCCACTCCAGGGGCCATAGCCGCCCTGGTTCCAGGTGCGGACCCACCATCGATAATTGCCAGAAATCAAGGAGACCGTAGGTATAGCCGAGCAGGTATTGGAAGTGCATGCTACGGATGACTCAAACCATTTGTTGTGCACCGTTGTTAATGAGCCATCGGCATTGACCCTGCTGATCCATAGATAGTACCAGGTCGAAGTATTTACCTTATTCCAAGTATAGGTGGGAGTTGAATTCGCGAGTTCCCCGGAGGGAGAGACCAGGCTAGCCGCCACCGGCGGTTGTGGGAGGGTGACGTGAAGGCTCAGACCATCGCTCCACGGGCCATAACCTCCCTGGTTCCAGGTCCGTACCCACCAGGTATGGGCGCCAGCGCCGAGGCTTGTATCCGGGGTCACAGAGCAGGTCGTGGCATTACAGACCGCGGAGGCTTGAACCCACTGCTTGATGACATTCCCGGAAGGACCATTCACCCACAGGTAATACCAGGTCGCAGCACCGGCCTGCTCGCTCACCGGGGCTTTATTCCATAAATAGGTCGGTTGCGTATCCGTGATATCCCCGGTGGGTAATATCAGGGTAGTGCCCGCCGGTGGCTTTACAAGCGGGAGGCTGAAACGCAAGCCATCGCTCCAGGGACCATATCCCCCCGGATTCCAGGTCTGCACCCACCAGGTGTAGCTACCCCCGCGGAGGGTGATGGGAGAGCGAACGGAACATGTGCCATTGTTACAAGCATTTGATGCCTGAACCCATTGCTTGATCACGTTTCCGGAAGGACCCTTGACCCATAAGTAATACCAGGTCGCAGCATCATTCTGGCTATCCGCCGGCACTTCGTTCCACGAAAAAAATGTTTGTGTGTTGGTGATTGCACCCGAAGGTGCGATCAGTGTCGCTTTTCCGGGCGGGAGCATATAGACGATCCGGTAGATCTTTCCGCCCGAGTAGTCGGCCAGATACAGTTCACCCTGTTCGTCCTCGCCGAACGACGAGACCGTATATGAGGTATCAGCAGCCAGGATGGATGTCCATCCGTTGGCAGAATCATTGTAAAGGGTGTAAACCAATCCGCTGCAAAAGTCGCCGTAAAAATAATAGCCATTCATTTGCGGGTAGCTCGTTCCCCGGTAAACATGCCCGCCAGTGACCGAACAGCCCAGAGTATGGTCGTATTCGGCGACGGGCAATACCTTTCCACTCTGGTTGCAGCCTGTCGACGGGTTGTGACAAAGGCTGCCTTCCATGACACGCCAGCCGTAGTTCTCACCGCCGCTGCTGGCCCCCGGCTGGAAATTGATTTCCTCTCGTTTGCTCTGTCCAACATCTCCAATGTAGAGATCGCCGGTCAGGCGGTCAAAGGAGAATCGCCAGGGGTTACGAAGTCCATAGGCCCAGATTTCCTTTCGGATGGAGGGGTTGGGGTTGTTGTAAAAGGGGTTGCTGGCAGGAATGGAGTAGGATGAGGCCGAGCTGACATCCAGGCGCAGGATCTTTCCCAACAACGAGTTGAGATTCTGCGCATTGTTACCCGGATCGCCCCCGCCTCCACCATCTCCAGTAGACCAATATAGATAACCATCCGGACCGAATGCCAGAGTTCCGCCGTTGTGATTGGTGTACGGCTTGGGAATCGCCAATAAGGGTACCCGGCTGTTCGGGTCTGCCTGATCAGGATTTGCGCTCGAGCGTGTAAAAGCGGAAAGTACGATGGATCCATTTTGATCCGTATGAAGCGTGTAAAACCGGCCGTTCACCTCATAATCGGGATGGAATGCCAGAGCTAACAGTCCCTGCTCGCTTGCCGAGGAGTTGACAATGGACTGGACGTTGAGGAATGGTGTTGGGAGGAGGGCTCCATTTTTATAGATCCGGATTTGCCCGGCCCTCTGGATGATGAACAAACGTCCCGAGCCGTCGCCAGCGTTCGTGATCAAAAGCGGCTGGTTAAGACCGGAAGTGATTTCGGTGAACCGTACCTGCTGCGCCTGAAACGCTGCCCGGCCGGCACGTGCAGGTTCAACGGCATGGACATTACTTGTGGTAGAGAGCAGGCTGATCAATATGAATGAAAGAAAAGCTATTCTTGCTGCCATTCATTACCTTCTAAGATTCAGGTCAATGATCCGCCCTTACGGTCTGTGATTGAAATATACTTTGATTTTTCTTCCTATCCCCCTCCTGTCCTGTTCCATTGCCTGCCGGCAAAGCGCGAAAATAAATCACATATTGGCCACCTCCGCCGGTCTAATTTGTTGCACCGCTCAGCTGATATGTGCCAGCCGCGGGTCGAGCGCGTCCCGCAGGCCATCGCCTAAGAGATTGAAGGCCAGCACGGTCAACATGATCGCCAGGCCAGGGTAAAAAACCAGGTGCGGCGCGGTGAACACCTGGTTGCGTTCAGAGCCCAGCATGGAACCCCATTCGGGCGTCGGTGGCTGCGCGCCCAGTCCCAGGAACGAGAGCGCCGCGGCGTCCAGGATGGCGGAGGCAATCCCCAGCGTCCCCTGGACGATCAATGGGGTCAGGGCGTTTGGCAGGATCCGGGTGTAGAGCAGGCGGGAGGGGCTGGCGCCCAGCGCCCGCGAGGCGGAAACATAGTCCATCTCCTTGACCACCAGCACGCTGGCGCGCACTACCCGGGCATAGGCGGGGATGGAGACGATCCCGATCGCCAGCAGGGCGTTGATCAGGCCCGGCCCGAGGACGGCGACAATGGCGATCGCCAGCAGCAGCGACGGAAAGGCCAGCAGTACATCCATCATACGCATGATGACATCGTCCAGCCAGCCGCCCAGAAAGCCGGCGACGCCTCCCAGGGTGGCGCCAACCAGGATGGCAAAGGTAACGGTCGTAAAACCAATGATGAGACTGAACCGTGCGCCAAACAATACCCTGCTGAACTGGTCGCGCACGTTCCCATCGATGCCCATCAGGTGCTGCGGCTGGTCAGCCGGGCAGCCCAGCAGATGGATGCATGGCGCCTGGCGCTTTCTCACCTGCTCGACGCCGATGAGGACCCGTTCCGGGTGGTACGGGGCCAGGACAGGCGCAAAGACCGCGATAAATACCAGCAGCCCAAGGATGGCCAGGCCGACCAGCGCGGACCGCCGGCGGAAGAAGCGCCGTCGGACCAGACCCCACAGGGTCGCGGGCCGTTCGCTCAATGCCTCGGGATCGAGAATGGTGGGGACGATATCGGACTGCGGGTTGAGAGTGGTCATGAGTGCTGGCCTCAGGTCAGGCGAATGCGGGGATCAAGGTAAGCGTAGGCAAGGTCGACCGCCAGGTTGATCAAAACATAGCCAATGGAGACAACGATCGTGAAGGCCTGAATAATGGGATAATCCCGGGCGGTGATCGCCTCGAACAGGATGCGGCCGACGCCGGCCAGGCTGAAAACGGTTTCTGTCAGGACTGCGCCTCCCAGGAGTCCACCCAGCGAGAGGCCGATGATCGTCACAACCGGCAAAAGCGCGTTGCGGAAAGCATGCTTGAGCACCACGATCCGTTCACGCAGGCCCTTGGCACGGGCCGTGCGCACATAATCCATCCCCAGCACCTCCAGCACGCTGGAGCGCGTCATGCGGGCAATGATCGCCATCGGGATGGTGCTAAGCGCCACAGCCGGTAGAATCAGGTGCTGTATGGCATCCTTGAGGACTTTGAAGTTGCCTGTGATGATCGAATTGAAAATATAGAAGTTGGAGATGAATTCAAGAACATGAAACCACGCCGAGCCATGCTCTACCGGCCAATCGTAAAGCTCGTAGAAGGGCGTGGCACTGATCCCGGCCGACAACCGGCCTGATGGGGGCAGCCAGAAGGGCGTATCTTTCAACACCAGTGCGAACAGGTATGCCAGCATCAAACCCAGCCAGACGACCGGCATGGAGACGCCGATGTTCGCGCCTACCATGG
>DASTFG010000584.1:0-4267 GCA_035708785.1 Anaerolineales bacterium | reverse complement strand
ATCAGGCCCTGTGGAATCTCTACCGCCGGCTCCGGCGGATCAGCAACATGCTGTCGAACGCGCTGGAAGGCGAAAGCGGGATCATGTGGACCCTGCTTTTCCTCGCCCTCTTCATCTCGTTCTTCACACAGGGAAGGCCATAGGCATGGCGCTGGATCTTGCATGGATCGCCGTCCTGACAATCCTCATCACAACCCTGGGTCTGCTGCTGGCGCGTGACTGGCGCTGGAGTATTGCTCTGCTTGCCATTCAGTACGCCGGTATGCTTGTGCTCACACTTCAGCACTGGCCTCTGGGGATGGCCTCCGTAAAGGTCGTGGCGGGCTGGATGGCAGCCGCTATCCTGGGCATGACGCGTTCGGGGTTGCCGGACGAGAAGCTGGAAGAAGAAAACACCTGGCCGCGCGGGCGTCTCTTCCGCATCTTTGCCGCAGGCATGGTCGCGATCATCGTCGCGGTGGTCACGCCGGGCGTGGATACGATCATGGCGGATGCGGGATTCGCGGTCACGTCGGGCAGCCTGCTGCTCATCGGGATGGGATTACTGCACCTGGGCATCAGCGCGCAAGTCATGCGCGTGACGATCGGTCTGATGACTGTCCTGGCCGGCTTTGAGATCCTTTATTCGACCGTCGAAGGGTCCGTCCTGGTGGCCGCATTGCTGGCCGTGATCAATCTTGGACTCGCGCTGGTCGGCTCCTATCTCCTGATCGCGGCCGGCGCAACGGAAGCTGAACAGGTATGAACGCGCCCAGCATCTGGATCATTGCTCCCATCGCGCTGGCGATGCCGCTGATGTTCATCACCAACCCGCGCATCCTGACCATCCTGGGGGGAAGCTTTGCCCTCATTCTGGCGCTGGTCGCACGATTCGTGCCGCTCGAGGAGGCCATCCGGATCGGAGCGTTCTCATTCCGGATCGATTCCTCCCTGACCGTCTTAGGTCGTGTGCTTCTCATCCCACCGGAAGAGGGCTCGCTACTGGCGCTGATCTATGGAGCAGCTGCGCTGTGGTTCTTCGGCGCGGAGGCCTCGCGGACCGCGCCCCGCATCGTCCCCCTGGGATTGATGATCACCGGTCTGATGGTCGGCTCTATTGCCGTCGAGCCTTTTCTGTTCGCCGCACTATTCATCGAAATGGCGATCCTGCTGTCCATCCCGCTCCTGACAAGCATTTACAGGCCCCCTGGCAGAGGCGTGGTTCGTTTTCTCATCTATCAAACCCTGGCGATGCCATTCATCCTGCTGGCAGGCTGGTTGCTCGCCGGTGTGGAGGCCAGCCCCGGCGACCTTGCGCTCGCCGCCCAGTCCGCAGCCATGCTTGGGATGGGGTTCGCATTCTTGCTCGCGATCTTCCCGCTCTACAACTGGGTCCCCCTACTGATGGAGGAAACATCCCCGTTCATTGTCGGTTTCCTGTTATGGATCCTGCCTACATTTACGATCATCTTCGGCGCGGGTTTCTTGGATCGCTACGCCTGGCTGCGCACCTCGCCGCAGCTCATCGTCGCGCTTCGGGCGGCTGGCTTGTTGATGGTTGTGACTGGTGGGCTCTGGGCGGCATTCCAGCGACATCTCGGGCGGATTATGGCCTACGGGGCCATCGCAGAGACCGGTTTCGCACTGCTCGCCCTCAGCCTGGACTCGCGGCTGGGGATCCCCATCCTCTTCCTGCTCATCCCCGCCCGCGCGCTGGGCCTGGCCGTCTGGTCCTTATCGCTGACGGTGATCAAGGAGAAGGCCGAGGACATGCATTTTGCAGATGTACAGGGCATTTTGCGAACTATGCCCCTGGCAGGCTCAGGGATGGTCCTCGCGGCCCTTTCGACGAGCGCCTTCCCTCTGTTGGCCGGCTTCCCTGCTAGGCTGGCATTATGGGAAAACCTCGCCCGTGTCTCGATCGGCAGCGCGCTGTGGATGGGCATTGGAATTATCGGCCTGCTCACCAGTGTATTTCGTTCGCTGGCCGTCATCAGCATGGCCGACGAGTACACGACCTGGGAAGTCCGCGAGAGCCCCACACAGATGATCATGCTGGGGGTGGGAGTGATCGGATTGTTCCTGCTCGGCTTATTCCCGCAGATGGTCCAGTTCTTTTTCTCTGATCTGCCCGCGATGTTCGAGCAGTTGGGACGATAATCATGAGAACATCACGCAGCGGTATAATGCAACGCAAGTTACCTGCCGGAGGACCCCATGGAATTTGAACGACTAGTCAAACGCATGGAATGGTTGGACGAAGAACACCGCAAGATCAAAACATCGTTCGTCACGCTCGAAGAGCGCATGATAGCAATCGAGGCAAACGTCGAAAAGGTGGCCAAGCAGATCAAGCCTCTGGGGGACCAGATCGCGGATATGGCAAGCACGGCCGCACGCCTGGATCAGTTCGACGCCATTTTCGCCAGGCAGCGAGAAGACTTGAACAAGGCGATCGAGGATATCGAGAAACGGCATCAGAAGCGCGAGGAAGAGATCGTCAGGCTACATCGAAAAGACTTTGAGCCGATTACGAAAAAGATCGATGAGCTCAAGAAAACGATCGACGGCGAATTCCCCCCCATCAAACGCGATATCAAAGCCCGTATCCTGGAGGAGGCCCGCTTGAACCAGGCGATCAAGGAGCTGAAACCCCCGATCGACGAAGCGGTCGAAATCGCGCATGAAGCCATCCAGGTCCAGCGCGTCTTCGAGGAAAGCCGCAAGCAGGAAGCCAAGCGGGTGACCGATCTGCAGGGAGAGCTGACTGCCATGCGCAAGCGGATCGAGGAAGCCCGCGCCAAAGCCGATCTCAACGCGGATAGCTGGAAGAACATGGATGTCCGTATCAAGGAATTAATGGCCTCCGAGTTGGAACGCAAGGCCGCGCAGAACGCCTTTATCGATAAGATCAATCTTGCTCAGCTCAACCGCGATCGCTCCTATAAGGAGTGGAAGGATAAATTCGATTCCATCAAGCACCAGGCGCAGACCGCCGATGCGCAGATCCAGACCCTCGAAGAGGCAATTCGGAACGCCAAACGAGCCCAGGAGACCTACAACGAGCTCAACATCAAACTCGAGCGCCGCATCAATGAGGTCACGGAAATGCAGAGGCTGACGGAAGACCGCCTGCGCCAGGAGTGGATCACGTTCAAGGCCGATGACCAGAAACGCTGGATCGGTTACACCCTTTCACAGGAAGAGGGTGGGAAGGATGTTCGCCGCGCCATCCAGAAGCTGGAAGGACGTATCGAAACACTGGATGAATCGACGGAAAATCTACAGGATCAGCTGCAGCAGACGACAGACACCACAGAACAACAGCTCCAGGAATTGATGAACGTTGCCCATGAATGGCTGTCCGCTTATGAGCGCATCATGGGTCACGGGAAGATGGTAAAAAAGGTGGTCAAGAAATAACCTACTCATGCGCGTTATCGGAACAGCAGGGCATGTAGACCACGGTAAGTCCACGCTGATCGCTGCACTTACCGGCACTCACCCGGACCGGCTCAAGGAGGAGCAGGCGCGCGAGATGACCATCGAACTCGGCTTCGGCTGGATGACCCTTCCGAATGGCGAGGAGGTGGGGATCGTGGATGTGCCGGGGCACCGCGACTTCATCGAAAACATGCTTTCCGGGATTGGTGGCATTGACGCGGCGCTGCTTGTCATTGCAGCGGATGAGGGGGTCATGCCGCAGACCAGGGAGCACCTCGCGATCTTAGACCTCCTGCAGATCCCCGCCGGGGTAATCGTTCTGACGAAGACCGACCTTGCTCCCGAGCCGGGCTGGCTCGAGCTCGTCGAAGCCGATATACGGACCGCGGTCGCGCCTACCGTGATGAGGGATGCACCCATTGTGCGCGTTTCCGCCAGGAATAGATCGGGGCTCGAGGCTTTAATTTCCAGCCTTGAATCCATCCTCCGGGAAAGGCCTGCCCGGGCAGACCTCAACCGTCCGCGCCTGCCGATCGACCGGGTCTTCAGCATGAGCGGATTCGGCACCGTCGTCACAGGTACATTGATCGACGGCCATCTCGCCGTGGGCGAGGAAGTGGAGATCCTTCCATCTGGCCTCAGAGGCAGAATCCGCGGCCTGCAAACACACCGGAAGAAGGAAGATCGAGCCATTCCCGGCTCGCGGACTGCGGTGAATATCTCCGGTGTCGAGACGGACCAGATCCGGCGCGGCGAGGTCCTCGTCCATCCGGATCAATACCAGCCGACGCGCCGCATCGACGCCAGACTTCAACTCCTCAGAGACGCGTCGTCTCCACTGAAG
>DASTFG010000583.1:0-7878 GCA_035708785.1 Anaerolineales bacterium | reverse complement strand
TACTCCCTGGACCACGGCCGCCACGTATAGATGCCAGAGCTCAAGTGCTCCCGATATTTCTAGTAGCAGTAAGACCCCAAGGACCAAGAATGACGAAACATCGTAAACGAGCATCAGCATTTTGCGGTTGTAGCGGTCTATCAGAACCCCCGCAAACTGTACGACCAGCAGATAAGCGCCGAAGAAGAAAAACTCCCAGATCCCAATCGCCGTTCCACTGCCCTCGGGAAAGCTCAAGATCCAGATAGGCAAAACAAAGGCTGTAATTCCAGTTGCTATTCCTGCAACCATCTGTCCCAGCCAAATGATATAAAGGCCTCTCATACCCCTAGGACGGCGCAATGAAAAGACTCGGCTGATCATAAGCAGGTAAAAAGGGTAACACACTGATTCGAAGAAAACAACCTTCCAGGCGGGTTGTTTTCTTTTAATGTCATTTTAAAATTGGGCATCCGGATTGGGTGCGAACCCCTGTGATTCGATGTCATCAGGAAGAATCATTCCGGAGGGATTATACAGCGCAGGGGACTCCTGGGCCCACTAAATCAGACAACCCCGTGTGGCACGGGGTTGTCTGACTTGCAAACACGTAATCGGTCTATGCAGGTAGCTTGGCACTTACTCCACATAAATCTCTACGTGCTCCCCATCCTCTTCATCCGTGACGTCGATGATCTTACCGGTGACGCCCGAGCGCAGTGCTTCCATCACGTTCGACATATCCACACCCTCCACTTCAGGGGCAAAATGTGCCCCGATCTTGATCCCCGCATCCACCAGGGCAAGCGGGATCTGGACAGACGCTTTTGAGCGGCCTGAGCGCATGTCTGTGACTCGGATGCGCAACCAGCGCGGCGCGCCAGGCATCCCCGGAGGGCGCGGCGGTGTGGTAACCCGTTTCTCGCTCAAAGCCGCAAGCAATTTGGTTCCCTCTTCCGCGCTTAGTTTCCCCTCCTCGATCATCTTCAAGATCTTCATTCGTTCTTCAACAGACGCCATTGTGACCTCCTATGCATAATTCCATTAAGCAGTGACCACTGCCGAATCTTCCGATGGCAGCTTGTCCTCTGCCCGGGGTAGTTTGAACTTTAGCCATATTGGAATAATAGAAAATAGTAAGACAATTGCAGTCACAGTAAATGGAAAACGAGGACCGACCTGCTCCCATAGCTGAGCACCGATCCAGGGTGCCGGCAGAGAGACAAGCCCCAGGCTGGTCCCGAATAATCCAAATGCCGTGCCACGCATATGGGCGGGAACCGCTTTACTGATCAAAGATTGGTATGCTGGTGTGAGAAGGCCAGCACCCATGCCTGCTGTGCCCCAGCCGATGTAATAGAGCCATTGATTCCCTTGGGGAATGTTGATCAGGATCAGGAGGGCGCTGCCTAACAGGAACATGCCTGTGGCGATCCCGACCCGTTCACCTGCCCGGTCAGAGAGCCAACCGCCGGGGATCGTCAGAGACATCATGCAGATCCCAAAGACCGCGGTGACCCAGCCGATTTGCTGGAGCGAAAGCCCGCCAAATTCCTGCATGTAAACCGGAAAAAGATTCTCGGAAAATTGAAAAGAAATATCGCGAAGACCATCCGTCAACAATATCCAGGTAAGGAGACCGCCTGAAAGGATCAAGCCGAACATCGTTCGAAGATTTGTCTTAAGACTGTCGAAGGAGAGCTTCTGATGCACGGCGGATCCGCCTTTAGCAGCCTCGCGCGCCATGCCTAAACGCATCAACATCGCAACAAAATAGAAAATACCGGCGACGAGCAACATCAGCTTAAAACCATGCGTTCCGGCCAGCCACCCGCCCAAAGGAGGTCCCACAACCGAAACGATCATAAAGATGGCCTGTGAGATCCCAAATACCTTGCCTCGATTCTCCTCGCTGGAATGCTCCGCAATAAAGGCGTCAAAGCTGGGACCCACTAACGACCGCGCAACAGCCCCCAACGCCACGGCAAGAAGCAGCCACTCCCACCGGTCGGCCAGAACGAGCGGAACAAAGCCGATCACGCCGAAAACGCTTCCAATGGCGATCGCTCGTAACCTGCCGAGAGAGTCGGAGATCCACCCTCCCAGGATCTGCAGGAAGAGCGGCACAATCTGGGCAAGCGTGAAAAACAGACCAATCTGCGTAATGGATGCTTTAAGATCCTTGAGATACAGCGGCATAAAAGACTGGTACATATTCCCGCCGATGTTTGCAAAGATCATTGCAGCCAGGAACAGGACCAGCAATCCACTTAACAAAGGTTTTTTCTTGATTGACTCTGTCATTCTCGTTTCCAGGTCATCCGATAAAGAGCTGTACTCGCTCGCCGCTATCCGTCTCGTCGACGTTCACGATCAGCGGATCGCCCGATTTTCGAGTTACCTCGAGCATCTGGACGATTCCATCCACCCTTCCCTGGCTCATACCTTTAAGGCTACGCCCAAACGTTCGGAAGAACCAGGCGACTAGACCCAATGGCAACGGTAAACCGAGCGTGATATGCCGGGGACCATCGCCTGCTTTCGCATTGCGCCGGTCTACATCGACGTAAATCCAGCGCGCGGACGGCCCACCGGCACCCAGCGCGATCAACAAAACACCCAGCAGGAGCGGCAGGATCAGGCAATAGAACCAGAAATTGGTGCCCACGTTTTGCTGCACGGCATAAAGGCCCCAGGCACTCAACACTGTGATAAAGACACCGATCCAGAGTGGGATCATCGCAAAGCGACGCGCCCGGGACTTGACCTGCTCAAACTCGGAAGAAGCGCTTCCTTCGAAGCCTGGGCCTGACTCCGTTTGGATGATCTCGATCTCCGGCTGTGGGGATTCCGCGTCGGCAGCCAACGCGCGCATCAGGCTGGAGGCCTGCTCGGCAGAGATCTTTCCGTCTTGTACCATTTGCAGAATTTTCTTGCGTTCTTCAGAAGACATTACTTGCCTCCCTCCAGAGCGTTCAACAGCTGCTCGGCCTGCTCCGCCGTGATCTTTTTCTCCGCCAGCATCTTTAGAACCGCCATACGCTCCTCCTCGGCCACAGGCTCGGAGGGAGGCGAAGGAGGTGTGGGAACACCTCGAGGCCCAAAATCCCAGTTCCAGCGACCGGCCTTCAGGCCCCCCTTCCAACGACGCGCCTGGCGCTCGGCATGCCGCTCCATTCGACGGGCTGCTTCCTCGGCGCGCTTGGCGGCGCGGGCAGTCGCCTGCTCCACCTGCCGCGAGATGCGTTCGCCGAAGCCTGACCAGTCAAAATTCAGCCCGGCGAAGTTTCCAAACTCCTCTGCCGAATTGCCGGCAGTGACATCGTTAGTCACGCGGATATCACCGCCCGCATTGAGTGTGATCTTTGCCGAACCGTTACCAAGAACAACGCCCCGCTCGATCGTATCTTGATCGTTCTCAATTCCGGGCCAATTCACATCTATTCGATCCCCGTGCAGATCCAGGCTCGCGTTTGCGCTTGTGGGCAGCACAAGGAGGATATCGTCGCCGGCGACGATGGAATATGCGCCATCGGCTTTTGGCTCAAGGTAAACAACGACATCTTCCCCAACGTTGACCTTGATATTCCCGCGCGCGCCGCGCAACGCCAGATCGTCTGCCACGGAATCAAGGGTTATGTTTCCTTCCACATCCCGGACGGAAACATCCCCACCCACGTTCTTCACGTAAAGATTTCCTTTTGCGCCTCGAAGGCTGAAGTCCGCCTGGACCGTATCAATCGTTACAGACCCGGCCTCGCGAATGGAAAGGTCACTCTTGATTTCCTTGATTTCGATATTTCCGATTACCCCGCGCAGCGCACCATCGCCGCCAATCCTTTGAATGAAGAGTGAGGCCTCCCGGGGAACGCGCAGGGAAACATCCTCTGTAGAGGAAAGTACCACCTCATCCCCGTGCTGCTGCACGTTCAACCCCTCCTCATCCGTTTTGATGAGGATATCCTCGCCATCCCAGCCGACCGCGCTGAGATCGCCTTCGATAGCATCAATTCTGATCTTGGGATTTCTTCCTGCTGAAATCGTGCGGGACATCGTCTACGCCTCCTCGCCTCGCAATAAGCGCATGGCCTCATCCGGTGAGATCTTGCCGGATTCGAGATCTTCGAGCACGCTGTTTCTCTTTTCCGGGCTGATCTCCAGGACTTCATCCTTGCCAGGCTCGAAGCCGAGGGCACGAATGACTTCATGCAAACGGTTCCGGATCGTCGGGTAGGAAAGATCGAGCTCCTGTTCCATTCGATTGATCTTGCCTTCACAGCGCACAAAGGTCACAATGAAATCGAGGTGTTCCGCTGTAAGATGTGCAAAGGGCCCACCAGTGAACTGCCCTTCAATGGAAGTATCACATGACGGGCAATGCAGGCGAGCCACGGTCAATTCGGAACGACAGACAGGACAACGGGTTGGTGCTGCATACATAGGAATCTCCGAAAGTATAAAATCATTTGGCAATGAGAAGGCGTATAATCAGCCCATAAGGCTCAGTCTTTCTTTCCTTTGGCCTCGAAAACTGGAAGGCTGACTATTTCTGAGGTTATTATAGACAGATTCTTAATTTTGTCAAGGTGTTATTCAATTATATTAACTCATTTTGAAGATAATTCAATATTTAATATGAAAAAATCAATAATGATAACCGGGGAACAAAATTCTTTCTCTTGAGGCTTCTATGATACGCTCTCTCTACTATGTTCCGGGAAAGTCTATCCAAAAGGATATCCCTCCTGAGGAATTTTCTGGCCTTATCAAGAACCGCCGGAGCCTCCTTTGGGTCGATTTTGTCAGCGAGCCTCCCGAAACCTGTCTGCCTATCTTACAAAGTTTTGGGTTTCATCCCCTGGCCATTGACGATGCTCTGCAGGAAACTCATGTTCCAAGACTGGATGATTGGGGCGATTATCTCTATATCGTTCTCAATTACATGCATGCGATCGACAACGGAGATGGCTGGGATAGTCATGTGGATGAGCTGGATGTCTTCCTCGGCTCGAATTACATCGTTACACATCATGACCGTCCGATCACAGCCGTCGAGGAGGCCTGGAAATCCTGTGACCGCGATCCCCGCAACGTTCAGGATGGAGCGGACCACATTCTCTACCGCATCACGGATTTTCTCGTCGCAGAATATATGCCCATGGTGGAGAAAATCGACGATGCAATCGACCAGGTCGAAGATCAGGTATTTGCCCGGCCCTCGCCACGGACCCTCGAAAAGCTGTTTGCACTAAAACGCGTTCTACTGGCGATGAGGCGAATTCTACTCCCCCAACGTGAGGTCCTCAATAAGCTTGCTCGCGACGACTACCGGGTGATCGATCCGCGGGATCGTGTCTTTTTCAGAGATGTTTACGATCATCTCGTCCGCCTGCATGATATCAACGAGAGCCTGCGAGATCTGGTGGGCGGCGCCCTGGATACTTACCTTTCTGTAGTAAATAACCGCATGAATGAAGTCATGAAAACACTGACGATCATCACAGTGCTGTTTATGCCCCTTACTTTCCTGACGGGCTTTTTTGGCATGAACTTCTTCGAGCCATTAGGCAATTTGAGGAGCTGGACCACCAATCCAATATTTTATCTGACCCTTGCCATTACCGTGATGATGCCAATCCTTATGTATCTATGGATGCGCCGCCGGACCTGGATTTAAGGTTCAAAGTCGGACTTGACACAGAACAGACGTTCGGTTATCATTCATAGCACAAATGAGCGAAGAATGCTCCGGAGGTTGCTATGATGGTACGCAAAAGTAAGGGATTAGGTGAACGGCACCAGAGGATCCTCGAATTCCTTCAGGAATATCAGCGGGAAAATAGATACCCGCCCTCGATCCGTGAAATTGGTGTAAAGACCGGTATTTCTTCCACGTCGGTTGTTAATTATTATCTCGATCAGCTCGAAAAGAGAGGCCTGATCGAGCGTGACCGTAGGATTTCACGGGGTGTCCGTCTTTCGGGCCCGAATACGGCGGCTGATACTCTCCGCGTACCTATGCTGGGCCCCATTGCCGCTGGTCTCCCCCTCCCGGAGCTTGAGGCCGGCGTCACTTATATGACCGATAACGAATCGAATGCCGTGGAAATCGCACGCAGCCTCCTGCCGGCCAAGGAAAAAGGTGATACTCTCTTTGCGCTCGAAGTAAAGGGAGATTCGATGATCGATGCAATGATCAACGATGGAGATATCGTTGTCATCAAGCCGGCCACGGACGCCCGCAACGGCGAGATGGTGGCAGTCTGGCTGCCGCGTGATAACGAAGCCACGCTGAAGTATTTCTTCAAGGAAAAGGATCGCTATCGCCTCCAACCCGCCAACCCGACTATGAAACCGATCTTCATCAAGAAGACCGAACCGCTGGAGATCAAGGGCAAAGTGGTCATGGTCATCCGCAAAATGGATAAACCACTGGCAGTATGAATGAAGCAGGATCATGAGGAGACGACCCAACCGGTCGTCTCTTTTGATTCATCCTGATTGATTCAGAGCGATATAATCCGAACAAAAAGGAGGTTCAACATGTATGGAACAATTGCACGCTTCCGCATCAAGCCCGGATTAAAAGATGAATTCATCAAAGCCATGGATAGCTTTGGCGACGCACCGATCGACGGCTGGCTTGCGGACTATTATTTTCAAATGGATAATGACCCCAATGAGTTCTATCTGGTGGCGATCTTCAAAGATAGGGAGACCTACCAGGCAAACGCAGATAGCATCGACCAGCACGAGCGGTACCTGATCTTCCGATCTTTTTTGACGGACGACCCCGGATGGCACGACGGGTTTATTGTTTCGGCAACGGGCCCGGGCGCCGGAAAATGAAGCGAATATTAACAAAAAAGACGGCTCGCTGAAGCGAACCGTCCTCTCGTTTAGGGGAAAAAGCCTACGCCAGTTCGACAACCGCGCCGGCTTCCTCCAATTTCTTCTTCGCCTCTGTGGCGGCATCCTTACCAACGCCGGTGAGCACCTTGGCGCCAGCGGTTTCAGCCATGGTCTTGGCTTCGCCAAGGCCGAGGCTCGTCAACTGGCGAATGACCTTGATGACGTCGATTTTCTTCGCACCGGTCTCTTTGATGACCACATCGAACTCAGTCTTTTCTTCGACGGGTTCAGCCGCCGCCGCCGGGCCGCCGGGCATGGCAGCCATCGCAACCGGAGCCGCAGCGGAGACACCCCATTTCTCTTCTAACTTTTTCACTAATTCAGCCGCCTCGAGGACGGAAAGCGTGGAGAGCTGCTCCACGATTTGATCAAGATTTTCAGCCATTGCTTATTACTCCTTGCAATATGTAGAGATAGATTTTTCTTTGTTACTTGCATTGCAAGAGGGATATGCTCTCGCAATGATGAGGGAACATGACTACGCCGCAGCGGGTGCTTTCTCGGCAAAGGCCTTGAGAACGGCCGCCAAACCGCGAGCCGGTTCGGCGATGGTGCGGGCCAGCTTCCCGGCCGGGGCTTGTAGAACGCCTAGCAATTGGGCACGGACGACCGGCAGCGGGGGCATTTCAGCCAGCGCCTTTACCTGGGCCGCGTCAAGCAATTGTCCACTCATGAATCCGCCCTTCACTTTGACGAACTCATTGCCCTTTGTGGCGTCGCTCAGCGCCTTTGCAGTCGACGCCGGATCGGTGAAGGCAAAAGATATGGCCGTACTCTTCACCAAGTAATCGCTGGGAACTTCCATCCCGCTGTTGGCAAACGCGCGGCGCGCCAGCGTATTCTTCACGATATGGAACTCGCCGCCCGATTCACGGATCTTGGCACGGATGTTATCCAGATCCTTCATCTTCACGCCGGTGTATTCCACGAGAACCACTGCCTGGCTCTGCTTCAGCCAATCCGCATACTGCGTCAGCACTTCTTCTT